>JAFAGE010000241.1 GCA_023423015.1 Bacteroidota bacterium | reverse complement strand
AACGGAGTCGGTCTCGTGGGCTCGGATATTTTTATAAGAGACAGGTACATGGTGGCTACCGAAAACGACTCGCTCAACGGTGTAAGCATGTTGTTCGGTTACCTGCTCACCAACAAGGCCCAGATATTTGCTGATGTGAGAACATATTGGAGCCCCGATGCGGTTAAAAGAGCGGCGGGTTGGAGTCCTGAAGGAATTGCTGCCGGTGGATTTATTCACCTTATCAATTCAGGTTCGGCTACGCTCGATGGAAGCGGCAGGCAAACACGCGATGGCAAACCTGTAATGAAACCTTTTTGGGAAATCTCAGAACAGGAAGCAAATGATTGCCTGGATGCTACTACCTGGTACCCTGCAAACAATGGATACTTCCGTGGAGGTGGCTATTCATCCAAATTTGTTACGCGCGGAGGCATGCCCGTTACAATGTGCCGGTTGAACCTCGTACAAGGCCTGGGGCCTGTACTTCAGATTGCTGAAGGTTACACCATCGATCTGCCACAACACGTTCACGACGCGCTCGATCAACGTACTGATCCTACCTGGCCAACTACCTGGTTTGTTCCGGTGTTGAACGAATCCCCGGCATTTCGCGATGTTTATACGGTAATGGCTAACTGGGGATCCAATCACGGGGCAATCAGCTATGGCCACATAGGGCACGATCTGATTACTTTGGCATCGATGCTGCGAATTCCTGTTTGTATGCATAATGTACCAAACGAAAGAGTGTTCAGGCCATCGGCATGGAACAGCTACGGTATGGATAAAGAAAGCAGCGACTACCGTGCATGCCAGGTGTACGGACCATTGTATAAATAACTGATCTACTAACCCAATCCTTTTATGCAGTCTTCGAATAAACTTGCCATAGGTCTTATTATATCTTTATTTTTTCTGTGGGGGCTCGCGCACAACATGAACCCCATCCTGATTCCGCATCTGAAGAGGGCTTGCGAGTTAAGCGATCTGCAGTCGGCTTTTATCGATTCTGCATTTTACATCGGGTATTTCGCAATGGCGTTACCCGCAGGGTTTATAATGCGAAAAATCGGATACAAGGGTGGTATACTCGTGGGACTATTCCTGTTCGCATTTGGAGCATTTATGTTTTATCCGGCAGCTGAAGTGCGTGAATACGGTGTTTTTCTTGCTGCGTTATTTATCATCGCCAGTGGACTTACCTTCCTGGAAACGGCAGCGAATCCATATATAACAGTATTGGGTGAAGCATCTACCTCGGTGCAGCGACTCAATTTTGCACAATCATTCAATGGCCTCGCTGCCACCATTGCACCTGCAGTAGGTGGTTTGTTTATCTTGTCGGAAGATCCACTTTCTGAAGAAGCGAGGAGCCAGTTATCATCATCAGAACTTAAGGCATATCTCGATGCGGAAGCTGCAAGCGTGCAGACGCCCTACCTCGTAATCGGCGCAGTGGTTCTTTTAGTGGGATTAGTTATTGCCCGTACCAAACTTCCCGACATCAAAGAATCGGAAGAACATGCAGATGTACCAAAAACATCTATCTGGAAAGAAAAAAACCTGATGTTAAGTGTTGTTGCACAATTCTTTTATGTCGGAGCACAGGTTTGCGTTACCAGTTTCTTCATTCGCTTTTCCGGATATGTTGCCGAAATAAAAGAGAAAAGCGCGGCGATGTATCTTTCAGCGGCACTTTTGGGATTCATGATCGGCCGTTTTTTTGGAACCTTCCTGATGAAATATATTCCGCCCGCGCAGCTGTTGATGATATATGGTTTGATCAATATCTTGTTGCTGCTTGTCGCAATCAATACGAGTGGGCTGGTGGCTGTGTACTGCCTGGTTGGTGTGGCATTTTTTATGTCGATCATGTTTCCAACAATTTTCTCTCTCGGAATTCGTGGACTTGGTTCCCGCACAAAACAGGGTTCGTCGCTGCTCATCATGTCGATCGTTGGCGGTGCAGTATTACCCGTAATTATGGGTAGAGTTTCAGACATAACCAATATTCAGAATTCATACATTGTTCCATGTCTCTGTTTTATTTTTATTGTGTATTTCGCCTGGACACAACCGAAAGGAGCGAAGGTTGAGGCAACGGGGGGACATTGAAGTTAGGGCGGAGAACGAATATGCATACACTACCCAAAACATACATCAACTGGAGCAGTGGCAAGGATTGCGCGTTGTGCCTGTATAAAGTGTTGCAACGGCAAAGCCACGATGTGGTGCGATTACTCACCACGATTAACGCAGCACACAACCGCATTTCAATGCATGGAGTTCACCGCGACTTGCTGATCGCGCAATCCCGTGCGTTACGGATACCACTTCAAACCATTGAACTACCCGAAATGCCCGGCATGCAGGAATATGAATTACAAATGCTGAATGCAGTCAATGAATTGAAGGATGAAGGTTGTACCCATGCTTTGTTTGGTGACATCTTTCTTGAAGACCTGCGAACATGGCGCGAGAACAAATTGCGGGAAGCCGGCATCGTTGCAGACTTCCCCCTATGGAAAATACCTACGAAAGAACTTATTGAAGAATTTTTGAACCTGGGTTTCCGCGCTATCGTGGTTTGCGTAAGTGCACAATACCTCGACAAAAGTTTCTGCGGAAGAGAGATTAACCGGTCATTCATAAATGATCTGCCATCAAACGTTGATCCGTGTGGAGAGAATGGCGAATTTCATTCGTTTGTTTTTGACGGTCCGATTTTCCGTGAAGCCATCCCGCTTGAGAAGGGAGAGGTGGTGTACAGAACTTATCCCGCGCCAAAAAGTAATGATGATTGTTTCAAGGAAACTGAACCCGAAGAAGTGGGTTTCTATTTCTGTGATTTATCAATGCAAAATAACCTCGCGAATGCGGCTTACGCAAACTCATAAACCTTTTCGATACTGCCGAGATATTTCCTGACCTGTAAACGTGCGCGATGCAGATAAACCTTTACCTGCATCCCGTTAAGACCTGTAATCGCAGCAATTTCTTCATACGAATAACCCTCCCAATCTTTCAAAAGAATCAGTGAACGTTGCAGATCGGTAAGTTTCGCCAATGCCTGCTCAATGATTTTCTTGTGATCGCTCATTTGCGGGTGCACCGGTTTGTCTTCCGGCTCCGAGAAAACTTTTCTTCTTCTCACCTGGTCGATCAGTTCGTGGTAAGCTACCGTATACAAATAGGATTTACTGCTTTGGTTGTCGACCGTATGACGCTTCATCCACATTTTCTCGAAGGCCGACTGAACGATGTCTCTCGCATCCTCCGTATTCCGGATGTTTTTCAAAACAAACCGGTAAAGGTTGTCTGCATGAAGCTGAACACATTCGTTATATTCCCTGTCGGTCATGTGCCACAAAAGGCAGAGCACATGCCAGAACACCTGAATATTGAAATACAGGAACTTAGAAAAATCCGGGACAAATTAAGATGTACGGTTTTGATACGCATAGGACAGGTGAGACGGCAGATGGCAGACGGCAGACGTGAGAAGTGAGAGGTGAGCGGTGAGAAATTTGGCAGATGGCACAGACGTGATGATCGGCAAAAGGCAATAAATTCTACTCAGCGCGCTCACCTCTCACTGCTCACCGCTCACCGCTCACCTCTCACCTCTCACTTCTCTCGCTCTTATCTCAGATCCCGGTAGCCAATAAGCTGAATATTTTTCTCTTTGATCTTTGCTTTTACTTTCTCACTCGTAAACATATCGGTGACGCCCTGGCGGTCGGCGGCAACATTCTCGTAGCCGATGTGGTGAATGGCCTTTAACTCGTCGTTATCCAGCCCCGGGTGTTCTACAAAAAGATAGGTTTTGCCTTTTTCTAATTTATCGAGTAGAACAAGGAAACGTTCTATTTTCTCTTCCGAAGTTTTTAGTTGTTCTCCAAATCCTATATATGATACCTGTTTCAGTTCGTTCTCATTTATCAGGTTGTATTCCCTTGTTAGTTTTGCTATTACAGTTTTCACTTCATTGTTAAGGTTGGTGCATCCCATGTGTCCTGAAATATGGCTGATGCGTGGAATGTATTTCTTTGCCATTTCAATCTGCGCGCGAAATTCCATTTCAATTTCCCGGATCGAAGGTTTTGCTTCTGCTACGGAACGGCCCGGATAATTTTTGTTTGGAAACATCATCGGCAAAAAATAACCATCTGCATCCCTGAGGGTGGGGGCATTGGTTAACGG
>JAFAGE010000237.1 GCA_023423015.1 Bacteroidota bacterium | reverse complement strand
GACGGATACCACACGGTATGACCTGTTTTGTTGAGGAGAAGTTGAGGCTTCGTCCATTGTTGTGAATGATCTCCTTCTCCAAGGTCGGCATGTCTGTTAAATGAAATATAAATGCTGCCACCTTTCCAGGAAGGACCTTCAGCTTTCGCCATCAACATCACCCAGCAATTAAGGTATTCGTTCCAACTTACCGAGGGCCCCCAGTAGTATTGTGATGTCGGTGATGATGCTGGTCCCCCACCCTGTTCCAATGGAATTTGAAGAGATGCGACAGGCTTTCCAATTCCATCACCGGGAGCATTAAATCCTGAACCATCCCATCGCCTGGCCTTGCCAACAGGATTATCCAGGTCAGAGATGGCAATACGTGCAATGCTAATGCATTGACCTTTCCATTCAGTTGCAGTGTCATACCGCGTTGAATCGTACGTACCCGGAAATCCATATTCACCGTAAAAAATATACAGGTAACCACCATTCGCCACTGCTGAAGGGTCGCCTACTCCACCGGCGAAATTGATCCCAAGATTATGAGGTTTGAGGATGAGGCGGGGTTGATAGTCCTGTAGAACAATACCTTTGTCGACCCAGTTTCTCCCCGCATCCGTTGATTTCATTATTCCTATACGGCACACAGCGGTTTTGGTTTCCGGACCTTTTAATCCCTGCGGCCATTTTTCATCTTTATACCCTTCGCCCGTATGAGGGTCGTAGGGTAAGGTGGAGGGGTAATTTTCATTATGATAAAGAGCATACAACGTGTTATCGGAAGTGTCGGATGAATCTTTATACAATGTTTCAAACCACACAGCTCCGTGAAGGCCCGGTGTTCCTGCTGGTGCATTCGATGGCATTCCCGGTTCAACAAAATCACCCGGGGGTTTGAGGAACACTTCGTCGACGGTAGAACCGCTGGCGAATTTCAGGTCGTGGGCTTCTCCCCAGAGTGGATCCTCGCCATATTTACCGGGAAAAATCCGAAAAGTGTCTTTGATCCACACGGTGGCCATGTTACAATCCACAAACGAATTGAAAAGAAAAGTGTCTGACGGCACAAGTTCAAATGCTTCCGCTGCATCGAACAGGCCAGTACCTGCTGATTTCTGATTTACCGTGTTGCAGGAGTATATCAATAAACCTGATACAATACAGGCCAGGGGAATTTTGCTCATTCCTGAATTTAATCAGAATTTATCAATGAGGGAATGGTAAGGCCTCCACAAAAAAAAGATGCAGATGTTTCCATCTGCATCAGCCAGCCGGTTTACGGCGTCGAAAGTATTAATCCAAACTATTGAACAATCCTACGATACTCCGAAATAACTGTCTTGCCATTCCATGTTGCCGATACTTTCACCACTGAATCGGTAAAAGACAAGAGACGATATTTCAGATCCTGGTATTCATGACCCACGAAATCAAAACCTACTCCGTCCTTGTCGGCTTTCACTGCGTACGTTTTAGTGATTGTTTCCGCAGAATTAGAAGGAATTTTAACCGCATTCTGTTTGATGGTAAGCGTTCCATCTGAACCGAACGTGTATGAGTCGTCATGCAGCCAGGAGCTTACATATTTCCAAAGGTCGGTTTCTGCTTTCACCACCTGGTCGGTGTCGATGTAATCGATCGGGGATTCAGAATAATAATCTGACAGTCTGAAATCACCGGTTTGCAGCGCATTCGTAAATGATGCTGCTCTTTCTTTGTCTTCGGGACGAACTCCATCCGAATTGTTGTCGTCATCTTTATTGCAGGAAAATACTGCAACTAATAACACGATAATGCCAAGGGCACGTTTCATAAAGAGAAATTGTTGTTAATGCCTGAAAATGGTTAATGTCATCGCATTGATGCAATTATCGGGCCGCAAGGTCGGTTAAAATAAGCGGTTGAAAATCAATTGATCTTTGCCGGGACAATTTGACAATATGCCGCAAAATTGGTAGCAATTGCTTCAAGTTGTGCCGGGCTCAAAGGTTTTGTGAAGAAATCTGCGGCGCCGGCAGCAGCTGATTCATCTTTGTCTTTCATGCTGTTTGAAGTGGAGAACATTACTACAGGAATGTTACGGTAACGAGGATCATTTTTCAGCAGGCGAAGCGTTTGGATGCCATCACACCCCGGCATATTGATATCCAGTATAATGACACATGGATAATTTGATCCCGCGTCGAGATTATTCATAAAATGAATAACATCGTATCCGTCGCTTACGCAAATGAGTCGAAGACTGCTATCAACCTGATTTAGCATTTCGAGCAGCATTTCCTGGTCATCTGCATCATCCTCCGCGTATAGTAGATATTTTTCCAGCACAGTTGCAAATATTGTCCAAAAATAATGCCCTCTGATTTTTACAGAGGGCATTAATCGTGATGCCTTTGATAATTTTCGATTGACTAAGGAGAATTATGTATCAGGTTAACCGGATACATTTAAAGGACCGGGAACGCAACAGCGGAGACCGGATCATTCAATTCTCATCTTCGTTCTTTTCCGAAACACCCATAAACTTTTTTTGTTTTCTGTGCTGTTCTGCCTGCTTCCTGGCGGGTTCCAACTTCACTTTTGCCTGCTCAATCTCCTGCTGACGGGTCACTTTCTCCTGATGCTTTACATTTATTGCCAGTTCCCGGAGAATTACCTGCGCCTCCTGCAGTTCATGTTGCTTTTCTTGGAGTTCTACCTGCGCTTCCACAAGAGCCTGCTGCTCCAAAGTTTTAACATTTGTTTGCGATTTGTCTTTTACTTTTTTGGGTACTGAAGGTGGAGCAGGTGGCGCGGGCGGAGTTGCAGGAACAGGATGCGCTGAGGGCCTTGGTTCAGGTGCAGCTTCAGGCACCGGAGGTGGAGGTGGTGGTGGAGGTAGTTTACCATATTTCTGCTCGTTAACTTCGCGATTTTCATTCCATTCATCGATCGTCATTGCTGTTACTCCCTTTTTACCACGTTGCCTGATAAGTACAACAGCTTCTCCATCAGTTGTTACAACAGCAATGGAGTATCCTTTGTTGTTGTAACTGTCTGACACAACATGCTGCGATTCTTTTTCAACTATCGCAGATTTCTCCGAAGAATCGGGAACAGTGTCGGTGATTGTGGCTATGATGTCAGCTTTAGCTGAGGATATTTGTTCGCTGCGAAACGCCAGCAACACCACAGCAAGCAACGGAAGTGAAAAAAGGAAACGGGAAAGATGCAGCTTCGCGGTTTTCGTTCTATTTATCATGATGATACGTTTTTTGAGATCACTGATATTAAAGTGCGAGGCAATATTATATCCCGGCACACCAGTTACTTTCAACAGGAGATATTGATACTGTTTCGGGTCGGCACCGCCGGATAGTACGTTTGAATCAGCAATAAATTCAAGGTTTTGCCTGATCGATCTGCGAAGAAGCCAGGCAAATGGGTTATACCAGTTGAATATGCAAACCAGTTCACCCATTATCAGGTCGAAAGTGTGTTTTTCTTTCACATGCACAATCTCGTGCAGCAATATTCTCTTCAATTCTTCAGCGGTATGTTCAGCATGATTTATGTAAATGTGATTACCAAAAGTGAGAGCTCCTTTCATTTCAGATGATCCGTACACCTTTATTCTCCCTTCCTGGTGAAGTAGTACACTTTGATTTCGCAGCTTTCGAAAAGAGATATACTGCATCGTTAGTCGAACCAGGGCGAACAAAGCCCCGGAAACAATCACAGCAAGAAATAAATGGTTCCATACTCCTCCGTGAAGTTTCTCTATGGGCAAACTGTTTATAGCCGGAATTCCCGAGGTAACGGTTGCCGGTAACTGCTCTTCCTTCAGCCAGTATGTGACATCAAGAAAAGGAATTACAAAACTTAAAAGGGTGTAACCAATAAGATAAAACCTGTTCCAGTTGTAAAATGTAAGTTGAGACAGGAATACGCGGTAGAAAATCCAGGTTATTGAAACCGAAATGCTGAACCGCAGTAAGTATTCGGTGAGTGTCATATACTACTTTTTCTTTTTCTCAATCATGTCCACGATTTCCTTCAATTCCTTCGAGCTTATTTTCTTCTGTTCGGCAAAAAATGCTACCAGGTCCTTATAAGAGTTGGAGAAATGCTTTTTCACCACGCCAGTAAGAAAATTCTTTTTATAGTCGCTCTCTTTAATTGCAGGTTTGTACAGGTATGTATTACCGATTAAGCGGCTTTCTACATAACCTTTCTTTTCAAGATTCTTGATGGTGGATGCCAGGGTAGTATAGGGAGGTTTATCTTCTTCATCCATATTCTCGAGGATGTTCTTCACATTGCCTTCCCCCGTTTTCCATACCGCCCGCATGGCTTGTTCTTCCTGCAAGGATAAATGCTCAAGCATTGTCTACGATGTTTTCGTAAACCTACGAACTTTTCGTAGAAATCCAAAAATATTTTTCTGAGCGAAGATTCAGCATTGACGATTCACTATGCACAATTTCACCTTTGCCATTCCGCCGTGGCGCCTTTCTCCATTTTAATTTCGGTTATTCCGTCCCTTTCGCCGGTAATTGTCACAGATGGGTTTTGTTTGATCCTGAGATTGCCGGGCAATCTGATACGGGCGGTTCCGCCTTTTTCTGAATAAAGATTCACGTTGGTGACTTCTCCGTTTTCCATTTGAGCACTCACCAGGAAAGCTCCTTCTGTTCTTAATGTTTGGAATGATACGTCGCGCCAGTCAGTTGGAATTGCGGGGAACAATTCAATAAAGCCTGCATAGCTCTGAATCAGCATTTCCTGGAGGCCAGCTGCAAATGCAAAATTGCCTTCCAATGTAAACGGCCGATATACAAATTTAGAATAACCAGATTTGGTCTGGTCGCCGTTTGCATGAAAGCTGTTCTTCAGGCAGAATGCATTCGCAAAAATATCCAGCGCTTTGCGCGCGCCTTCGCCATCTTTCATGCGTGCCTTGATGTTTGCCAGCCAGCTGTACGAATAGCCGCACCACCAATCGGGCCCAACACTGTCCAGTTGTTTAACTGTGTTAGTGATGATCGATTGTGCTTTTTCTCCATCTTCCCAACGAATCAGCGACAATGGATGTATTGCCATCACGTTTGAAAAGTGCCTGTGTGATTCATTGTAGGGATGACCTGGCGCAAACATCAATTCGTTGTTTCCGGTGACCGCATAGTCGGGAAATTCTTTTAATAACCGGCTCCATTTACCTGCAGCCTGTTTATCACCCAGATGGAGGGCGAGTTCTTCAGCGGCTGTCAGTACAAAACGAATCAGCCCAAGATCGTAATTGGTGAGCTGGGTAAACCAGGCATCAATGGTGTTGTTGTGAATTTCCGGGCTCGAACTCAGCGGAAGCCGGCGAAAGCCAGAACTGTCTTTGCTGGTAATGTTTTCGATGAACTCCGCTGTTTCTCTTATCCAGGGCCATGCACTTTGTTTCAGGAATTTTTCATCCATGCTGTATCGCCACTGCAGATAATAATTGTGAGCGAGCCATGCAGCAATAGTGGGTGAACCTGAATACTGGATCCATCCGCCCATTTCGGTACCCTCGAGTGTAGTTACACCGGGTACATTCAACCCATTTACTTTGAAAAATTGTTTGGTGTAACGCCGGTAGTTGTTCTTGTTTTGATCGAGGTGATTGTAGTAGCCTTGTCCTTCTTCAAGATGATTGCTGCTATACGATGGCCAATAACTTAGTTGTGTATTCAGATCGTGATGGTAGTCGCCCTTCCATGGTGGAAGCCGGCCATTGTCGGCTGTCCACACGGCCTGCAAGGAAATCGGAGGTGCATTTTTTCTCGCTGCTGAACCGAATTTATATTGTTCGAGATACCATTGTTTTTCAAGTGTACTGTCGGGAACACTGATAGAAGATTTGGACCAGAACGCTTTCCACCAGTTATCATGAACATGAAGATCGGTTTCCCATGTTCGTTTTAATGCTTCATTTACTACCTGCCTGGCCGGTTGTCTGCTGTTACCTGGCCGTTTAAAGTCAGAGCTTATACTCCATGCCAGTTCAATCAGCGAATCTGTTCTTCTGAAGGCGGTCGCCACCTGGTAGGAAAAGCCGTTCCAGCCAAATTGCGTGTACACCGAACCGTTAGATGTCTGGAGTACCTTGCCTTGTTTGTATCCTAACCTGCTAAGGGCTTCCCCTTCTACTGAACCACTGCCGGTGTTTGTACCGGACTCGTATGCAGGCGGAATTATTTTCGGTTGAAATGCTTTTCGCAGGCCGGTAATCCGGATCCATCCAACGGGCTTGTCGGCATGTACAAAACTGCGCATCACGATGCCTGTTGCAAATCGTACCTCTGCGATCGCCGTAGTGATATCGAGCTCCACCGATTCCACATTTCCCCATTCATGAATATCGATCTCAAGGGCAGCGCCAGGAATTTTAGAGGGTGCTGCTTCCTGTTCGTAAGGGTGGTCAAAATGTTTTTGTACTATTTCGTATTCACGTTGCTCTACCTGTTTCCTGATCCATTCGTAGCTGAAGTGAGATCCATGTAGGCCTTTCATTGGCCGGAGATCCCATAGATCTGACCTGTCGAGAGAGAGGCGAAGCTGATCGTCTTTCTGCCAGATCAGCGCACCAAGCACAGCATTTCCAATAGGAATGCCTTCATCCCAGCTGGTAGCGAGACTATCGAATCGGAGGTTGTGTTTTGCTGAAGGTTGAGCAAAACAAAAGTTAACAGTTAGTAATAGAATAAACGCCGGCGTAATCCGCAATAACTTCAGGAGCATCTGCAAAAAAAAGGAATATTCCCCGGTCTCGCCTTATGTAAATCATTTCACACCTGTTACATCTTCAGGAGTATTGTGTCCGAGATAATCCATGATGGCCCATGCAATTCGTGCCTGCAATTCGGAGAGCTGTGGATCATCTGCGCGGTTGTGCGCCTCCAATACGCCATCGCTATAACGGTAAATGTGATTACCATAAAAGTTGCGCTCGAGGTCGCCGTTCATGATCGTTACATGAAACTCGGTGTGACCCTGGCGCGATTTAACCCGAACCAATGAGCAATATTGTTTCGACTTAAATTCAAACGGCACTGCAATCATATTCATCTCTCTATCCATGGGACAGGTTTTGGTTTTATATGATGCAAATCATAAACCAACGTTTGTTAGCACGCCCTTAAGAATTTTCCCCGAAACACTTGAAATAGAAGTCGCAAGTTGTGGAGTAGTTTCTCCGGTTGAGGTTAGTATATGTGGATGATCTCTGTTCCCGACATTTCTGCAAAAGTTTTAATATCAGAAGCGGTGAGACTCTGACTAAAGCAGGTATGATGCGCTCCGCCTGCTTCCAGCCATCTATTGGTGTTTGTATAGAAGTCCGGCTGCGGCCTCCACAATACCCGTGCGACCGGCAACGATGGCATATCCTCTTCTGCTGCTACAGCTTCCACTTCACTTACAAGCATGCGGAACGATGTTCCCATATCAACCATGGAAACATTGATTGCAGGGCCGGGTTTACCGTCGAACACGAGCCGGACAGGGTCGCTTTTACCACCAATGGAAAGAGGTTTGATGATGCAGCGCGGCTTTGTGGCGGCGATTGAAGGACAAATTTCCAACATATGAGCTCCCAGTACAAGTTCGTTGCCCGCGGGCAGGTGATATGTATAATCT
>JAFAGE010000233.1 GCA_023423015.1 Bacteroidota bacterium | reverse complement strand
CCGTTGTGTAAAACCGACAGCTCCTTAACTCATCAAAATCCGCGCCGGTAAGGCAACTCCCAACATCGTAGATGGAATTACCGTAGATTATTATGGAAGCCTCGTTCCATTGAACCAGGTAAGCAATGTATCGGTAGCCGATGCGCGAACCCTGACCATCCAGCCGTGGGAGAAAAACATGCTGCAGCCCATAGAAAGAGCAATCATCGCTTCGAACATCGGCCTGAACCCGCAGAACGATGGTAATATGATCCGCCTCTTCCTTCCTCCCCTTACTGAAGAACGCCGGAGAGAATTGGTTAAACGTGCTCAGAATGAAGGCGAACATTCAAGAGTAGCCATTCGCAGCATTCGTCGTGAGGCTATGGAGCAGATCAAGAAACTGCAGAAGAATGGATTGAGTGAAGATATTACCAAAGACGCGGAGGAAACTATCCAGCAACTCACGGATAAGTACATTGTTTTGGTGGATAAACACCTTACAACTAAAGAGAAGGAAATCATGACGGTGTAGCCAAAACGTGTAATTTTAGTCATTCTCCATCTAAAAATACCACCATGGGCCTGCTAAAAGAGTTCAAAGAGTTCGCTGTAAAAGGCAACGTTATTGATCTTGCAGTCGGTGTAATCATTGGCGCTGCATTTAACAAGATTGTAGATTCTCTCGTCAAAGACATCGTAATGCCGGTAATTGCCGCCCTGATCGGATCGCCCGATTTCAGCCAGGCTTATTATGCATTCTTCGATGTACCCAAGGGCACTCCCCTGGCAAAAGCCCAGGAAATGGGGCCTGTGTTTGCATACGGTAACTTTTTTACTATACTTCTCAACTTCATCATCATAGCGTGGATCATCTTCCTGATGGTGAAAGCAATCAATAAGCTCAAACGTCAGGAACCGGCACCACCGGTAAAAGAAGCCGAAATATCTACCACCGACAAACTCCTGATTGAAATCAGGGATTCGTTGCGTAGAAACAATCCATAACGCAACAGTTTAACATGAGAGTAAAAATTTTTGGCCTGTGCATACTATCTCTATTAGGGTGCGCCGAAGTTTTTGCACAGGATGAAACCATCAAAAAACTTAAAGACGACGCATCTAAAAGTATCGAAGACGATACAACTCATAAAAGCGGCTGGCGCAGCGGGGGACTGTTTACGCTGAACCTGGCACAGAGTTCACTTTCCAACTGGCAGGCAGGAGGTGATAAGAATGCATTTTCTGCCGTGAGTTTCCTCAACCTCTTTGCGCGATTAAAAGAAGGACGCCACATCTGGAACAATACACTCGATCTTGGCTATGGTTTCACAAAAACCACCAGCCTTGGTTCGCGAAAAACTGACGACAGAATAGATTTGCTGTCGAAGTATGGATACGATATCGGAAAGAATTGGTATGCTACCGGTCTTTTCAACTTCAGGACCCAGTTTGCACCAGGGTACACTTATGAAAAGGATGCAAATGGTGCAGATATCCGCACATTCACTTCCGAATTCATGGCCCCGGCATACATTCTCGTATCGCCTGGCTTCGAATACCGGCCCACACCGTGGTTCTCTGTATTTATTTCCCCCATATCAGAAAGGTGGATAATTGTGGCCGACGATCAGCTTTCTGCAATTGGTGCATACGGTGTTGACCCGGGAAAAAAATCAAAAAACGAAGTAGGTGCGTTCCTGAGTGCTGAGATCAATAAGGATGTAATGACTAACGTGACATATAAATCGAGATTCGACGCATTTTCCAACTACAAAAACAAACCTGGAAATATCGATATATTCTGGACGAACGTGTTTGCAATGAAAGTGAACAGGTTTCTGACGGCAAATGTAGGGCTCGACCTGTTGTATGATGATGATGCCATCGGAAGACTTCAGCTGCGCCAGCTTTTGGGGATAGGATTTTCAGCGAAATTTTAAATTATGCACCAGGCTTACCAGATAAAATTACCACAATTCGAAGGCCCTTTCGATCTGCTTTTGTTTTTCATCGAAAGAGACGAACTGGATATTTATAATATCCCGATAACAAAAATCATCAACGACTTTCTCACATACATCCATTCGCAGGATAATCTGAATATTGAACTTTCAAGTGAATTTATCCTGTTCGTATCCACGCTGATGCGTATTAAAGCCAAACTGCTGTTGCCGCGTAAGGAGTTGGACGAACAGGGAAATGAAATAGATC
This sequence comes from Bacteroidota bacterium, assembly GCA_023423015.1. GTDB lineage: Bacteria > Bacteroidota > Bacteroidia > Chitinophagales > Chitinophagaceae > Flavitalea. Next base: position 14,420 of record JAFAGE010000233.1, on the reverse strand, counting down.
CGCGCCAGGAACTTGTCGACAAAATTCTTGAATACCGCCGTTTCAAGGAAAGTGCTGCTAAGCTTGCAGAGATGGAAGCAATGCGCATGATGATGGTAAAACGCGGAAATCTTCAGCGCGAAATCAATATGATCGGTGAAGAAAGTGCTGAAGGAACCGAGATCCAGGCCATAACGCTGTTCAAACTGATGAAGGCTTTCGAACGCGTGATGAAGCGGCTTGAAGAAAGGAATAATAAGCCTGTGCACACCGTGGTGCGTTACAACTATACAATGGAAGAAACAAGGGAGCAGATGATAGAATTTGCACGACGTGAGCGTGTCCTCTCCTTTGAAAAAATATTCGACACCTGCGTAGAACGTCTACAGGCCATATTTACATTCCTTTCGCTGCTTGAACTTGTTCAGCAAAAATACCTCACCATTATGATCGGTGAAGGCATGAACAATTTCATCATCGAGTACAATGAAAATCGCGATGAAGACCAGGAAAATCTGAATGAGGAGCAATAAAGAGAACTGCGAATAGTCGTTGTGAAACAGCGGATAGCCCTTGTCCATTCCCGGCTCTCCGTTCTATATATTATCCGAAGTTTCCTACGTGCACAACGTCTTTCATCATTTCACGAACGGTGACGACGATACCATTCACATCAAAACCGCATTCGGCATGCAGTTCCCTGATCGAACCGTGCTCCACAATCCTGTCGGGAATGCCAAGCAATTTTACCTGTGCCCGGTAATTTTTCGCTGCCATGAATTCCAACACAGCTGAACCGAATCCCCCGGTAATGGTTCCGTCTTCAACAGTTATAACCCGGTCGAACTTGTTGAATACTTCATGCAGCAGTGCTTCGTCAAGAGGTTTCGCAAAACGCATATCGTAATGTGCCGGATCAAGGCCCTCGGTTCTTAACTGCCGGATGGCAGTTGCGGCAAAGTTGCCTACATGCCCCAGCGTGAGGATGGCTACATCGCGGCCGTCTTTTAATTTCCTTCCTGTACCGATAACCACTTCTTCCATTGGTGTTTTCCATTCCGGCATCACCCCTTCTCCGCGCGGATACCTGATCACCATCGGATGGGTGGTAGATTCGAGTTGTGCTGTGTACATCAGGTTTCGCAGTTCCGATTCATTCATTGGCGCGCTCACAATCATATTTGGTATGCAACGCATGTATGCAATGTCGTATGCTCCGTGATGTGTTGGTCCGTCTTCTCCTACAAGACCTGCACGGTCGAGGCAGAATATGACAGGTAGATTCTGAATAGCAACATCATGAACCACCTGGTCGTACGACCGTTGCATAAAAGAAGAGTAGATATTGCAAAACACTTTCATGCCCTGCGTGGCCATACCCGCACTCAATGTAACTGCATGCTGCTCACAGATGCCCACGTCAAATGCACGGTCCGGCATTTGTTCCATCATAAATTTGAGCGAAGAGCCTGAAGGCATTGCAGGTGTTATGCCAAATATCTTTTCGTTTTTTTCAGCAAGTTCAATGATGGTATGACCAAAAACATCCTGGTATTTTGGAGGCTGAGGCAGCTCGTACGTCTTCCTGTAAATTTCACCGGTTATCTTGTCGAACAAGCCCGGCGCGTGCCAAACTGTTTGATTTTTTTCAGCGAGCGCATAACCTTTTCCCTTCACTGTAATTATGTGTAGCAGCTTGGGTCCGGGAATATCCCTAAGATCCTTCAGCGTATCCACCAGCTTCGTGATATTATGTCCATCGATAGGACCGAAATAGCGGATCTTCAGCGACTCAAAAAGGTTTGAACTTTTGCTGATAAAACCTTTGACGCTGTGTTCCAGCTTGGAAGCCATTTCACGCGTGAAGTTTGCACCCAGCGGCAACTTTCCCAACGCGCGCCAAACGTCGTGCTTTACTTTGTTGTATGTATGCGACGTGGTAATATCAGTCAGGTATTCTTTCAATGCGCCCACATTCGGGTCGATGCTCATGCAGTTGTCGTTAAGTATGATGAGCATATCCGTGTCGGCAACACCTGCATGGTTCATGGCTTCAAACGCCTGGCCAGCTGTCATTGCACCGTCGCCGATTATAGCGACCGATTTCCTGTCTTCCTTACGGGCTCGCGACGCCATTGCCATACCCAGTGCTGCTGAAATAGAGGTGGAAGAATGACCTACGCCAAACGTATCGTATTCACTTTCACTTCTTTTCGGGAACCCACTAAGGCCTTTGTATTTCCTGTTTGTCACAAAAGCATCGCGACGGCCTGTAATTATTTTGTGACCGTAGGCCTGGTGACCTACATCCCAAACCAATTGATCAAATGGCGTATTAAAAACAAAGTGGAGGGCGACCGTTAATTCAACCACACCAAGGCTCGCACCGAAGTGACCGCCATGCACGCTAACCACGTCAATTATATATTGACGAAGTTCATCAGCAACAGTCTGCAGCTCGTCGCGACTCAATTTCCGAAGGTCTTCCGGAGAACTTATCTGCTGCAGCAGGGGCCCGGGCGTGATGTCCATGTATTTACAGGTTGTTCTTAGTGGATCGAAAACAGATTTTGCAAAGTTAACCCAATCGGGGTAAGCTTAAACGGAAAACCTCGCTATCCATTGTACAGGGTAGGCTGGGTTTTCCAAACCCGATCCGCATCGCGTTCCCCCTTCCGATTTACCATTCACCCCATAATTGGGCGGCCGACGCCTCTAAAAAGGTAAATTTGCGCTTTCGATGCAGATTCTCAGGAAAATATCAAGTTATTGGATCTGCCAGATCGCCGGATGGGGCATTCTGGCACTTTCCTTCCTCTTTTTCGCCGTCTCCTTCGGCCAGGGTATTACTAACGAATATCTGCTTAAGATACTCATTATCATGGCAGGCGGTATTTTCAGCACTCACCTTTTACGTTGGTTTATCCGCCGCAACCACTGGCTGCTGATGCCCATCGAAAAAACGCTGTTCCGGCTTTGTATCGCCGTTCTGATGACCAGCATCCTCTTCAGCGTGTTTATCATGGGCATGAATGAACTTGCCGGCTTAGAGAAGAACACCCGAAACCTCGATTTTGTTACAAGGCTTATAGCAAATATTCTCACAAATGGCATCTTCATCATACCATGGGTGCTGTTTTACTATTTCTACCACTATATGGTTAAAAGCCGCAGGCAGGAAATGGACACCCTGAAGCTCGAGGCCCTGGTCAAGGAGCTTGAACTGAAAACCATAAAGTCGCACATCAACCCCCACTTCATTTTTAATGCACTGAATAGCATCCGTGCACTCATCGATGAAGATCCACGGAAAGCAAGGAATGCTGTTACAAACCTGAGCAATATACTTCGCAGCAGCATGCAGGCTGAAAAGCTTGAAACGGTGCCGCTGGAACGCGAACTGAATATTGTAAAAGATTACCTCGCGTTGGAGTACATCCGGTTCGAAGAACGGTTAAGAATAGAATACAACATTAATGATGAAACACTTTCCCAGCCGGTACCACCGATGATGTTGCAAACGTTGGTTGAAAACGCTATTAAACATGGGATAAGTCGCGAAGTTGACGGCGGAATTGTGAAGGTGATTTCGCAATTTCAAAACGGCCACCATGAACTTACCGTAAAAAATTCAGGCACACTCAACGGGCATGCTGATGCTGATGGTTTCGGACTGTCAAGCACCCGCAACAGGCTTTACCTGTTATTCGGTGAAAAGGCAAATTTCTCCATCGAACAGCATGGCGACCTGGTGGTAGCAACTGTACAAATTCCTAAACCTTAGCATAGAAGTATGATCAAAGCAATTATTATCGACGACGAAAGGTTGGCGAGAAACGAACTGAAAAAATTATTATCCGAATTCCCGGAAATTGAAATTGTAGCTGAAGCCGCAAATGCAAACGAGGGGCTTGAAAAAATCGGCAACCTGGCCCCCGACTTGATTTTCCTGGATATACAGATGCCTGGAAAATCAGGATTTGATATGCTTGCGGAGCTCGACAGGGCGCCTCATGTTATCTTCACAACCGCATACGACGAATATGCATTGAAGGCTTTTGAAGTTAATGCATTGGATTACCTGTTAAAGCCCGTGGAGCCTAAGCGCCTGGCTGATGCTATCAACAAACTACAGGGACAGGAAGAACGAGATAACGGCAGTGATGAACCGGTGAATTTCAATAAATCGATTCTTCGCGAGAACGACCAGGTTTTTGTAAAAGATGGTGAACGTTGCTGGTTTGTAAAGCTTTCAGACATTCGTCTGTTTGAAAGTGTAGGTAATTATGCCAAAGTATTCTTCGGAACGAACAAGCCACTGATCCTTAAATCGCTCAATGCACTTGAGGAAAGACTGGATGAAAAAGTTTTTTTCCGCGCAAATCGCAAACACATAGTAAACCTCAGGCTTATTGAAAAAGTGGAACCTTACTTCAACGGAGGATTATTGCTCGAACTTAAAGGAGGAGAGAAGATAGAAGTTAGCCGCCGGCAGACTGTGAAGTTTAAGGAGATGATGAGCCTATAAATGGCAGACGGCAGATGGCAGAAGGCAGACGGCAGATGATGGTTAATAATTAACAGGATTGTCATTGCTGTTTGCTGAGACGCGTCGAAGCCGGTCTCAGTGCCGAGTTAGCTTCGGCGTCGTTTGCCGATATTACCGTCTTCAACGATTTCCGAAACGTGCCAGCGCTTTGTTCATTTCTTCAGCTATCTGATCGTTGCACAGGTTGCCGATACTTCCCTCATGCGTGTGATGCAATCCTTTTGAGAAGTCGAACCTGAACTCGTTTTTTGCTATCTGGTCTCCCACTGTTTTATATGCTTCACGGAATGGAATTCCTTTATTTACCAGTTCATTCACTGCCTCTACACTGAAAAGGTATTTGTATTTTTCATCGGCAAGAATATTTGGTGAGAAGCGGATATTTGAGATCATGAGCTGCGTCATTCCGATACAGTCGTTCAATTGCCGGAAAATCGGGAACACAATTTCTTTCGTGAGTTGCAGATCGCGGTGATAACCTGAAGGCAGGTTGTTCAGCAATATCACCAATTCATTTGGTGCAGCCTGTATCCTGTTGCAATGTGCGCGGACAAGTTCAAACACGTCAGGATTTTTTTTGTGTGGCATGATGCTGCTTCCCGTGGTCAATTCATCGGGAAAAGAGATAAATCCGAAATTCTGGTTCATGTACAGGCAGCAGTCCATTGCCAGCTTGCTAAGTGTTGCCGCTACAGATGCCAGGGCCTGCACCACAATTTTCTCCGTTTTACCGCGACTCATTTGCGCATAAACTGAGTTATGGTGCATCGAAGCGAATCCGAGTAAATCGGTTGTTGTTTTCCGGTTCAACGGAAACGACGAACCATAACCTGCCCCGCTTCCCAGCGGATTTTTATTTGCAATATGATATGCGGCAGAAAGCAGCTCAACGTCGTCTACCAGGCTTTCAGCATAAGCTCCCAGCCATAAACCTGCGGATGAAGGCATGGCAATCTGCAAATGCGTATATCCGGGAAGCAACACATCCTTGTGTTTGTTGCTTTGAGAAATCAGCAGGTCGAATAGCTGTTTTACGTTGTCCTTTACTTTTTGCAATTCGTCGACAAAAAATAATTTGATGTCAACCGCCACCTGGTCGTTGCGGCTGCGTCCGCTATGGATCTTTTTTCCCGCTTCCCCGATCCGGCGTGTAAGAAGCAGTTCCACCTGCGAATGAATATCTTCAACACCCTCCTCAATTCTGAATGATCCTTTTTCTATTTCCTTCGAAATTTCCTGCAAACCCGCAATTGCTTTCTCTGCGTCTTCGCCATTCATCAAACCGGTTTCCTTCAGCATGCTTACATGAGCAATGGTACCGCGCACATCGTGTGAAGCCATCAGCATGTCAAATTCGTTATCGCGACCCACTGTAAACGATTCAATCTGCTGTGCCGTGCTGGTATTTTCCTTGCTCCAGAGTTTCATGATAATCTAAATTATAGAATGACTTTGTTTAATAGCTGAATGTACAGCGCAATACCATCTTTCACTTCATCGATAAATATAAATTCATCGGCCGAATGGCTGCGGGCAGAATCTCCGGGACCCATCTTGAGGGCAGGAAATTGCATTAATGCTTTATCAGAAGTTGTAGGAGAACCATAGGCTGTTCTACCGAGATCCTTGCCGGCTTTCACTAATGGATGGTTCAGGGCAATCGACGAAGAACGCATCCTTAAACTTCTTGGCTTCACCTGTGCTGAAACATTTTTAGAGACAGTGTTGAGTATCTCTTCGAATGTATAAAGTTCATTAACGCGTACATCTACTACATAAGTGCACTGGGCTGGCACTACGTTGTGTGCCTTGTTTTCCGTATTTATCACTGTAACCGACATCTTCACGGGTCCCAGCAAATCAGATACTTTGGGAAATTTGTAGCTGCTGATCCAGGCTATATCAGCCATCGCCTTGTATAGGGCATTGTCGCCCTCATTGCGCGCAGCGTGTCCCGCTTTTCCCTGGTTAACGCAGTCGAGCACGAGCAATCCTTTCTCGGCTACAGCCATCTGCATAAGTGTGGGTTCGCCAACGATGGCACAATCAATTTTTCCAAGCGTAGGGAGCAATTTTTCTATGCCATTTGTACCTGAAATTTCTTCTTCAGCTGTTGCAGCGAGTACAAGATTGTATCTGAGGTTGGTTTCAGAATAAAAGTGCAGGAATGTGGCGATCAGTGAAACAAGCGATCCGCCGGCATCGTTACTTCCCAAACCAAAAAGTTTCCCATCCTTCTGAATAGGTGAAAACGGGTCGAGTGTGTAACCGGGATTAGGCCGTACTGTATCATGGTGCGAATTCAACAAGAGGGTAGGAAGGTCTTGCCGGAAGTGCTTGTTCGATGCATAAACATTGTTTGCTATGCGGTAATGCTCAACACCGCGAACTGCCAGAAACTTCGCAATGATCGAAGCTGTCAGGTCTTCTTCGCGACTAAATGAAGGCGTTGCTATCAATTCCTGCAACAGCTTAAGCGCATCGGTCTGCAATGTATGTAGCGGTGTGTTGCTCATGCGATTAAATTTTCAACGGATCACCGTACCATTTTTGTTATTAACCAGTTCCCGGATAAATTCTGCTTTGCCGATAATCACCTTGTTTACTCCTCTGCGAATCGCCTCAAAGGCATTGTCCAGTTTTGGAATCATACCGGCAAATATGATGTTATCTGTTTTCAGTTCTTCGTAGTAGCTTTTATCTATTTCAGGAATGACCGTGTTGTCGTCTTCAGCATCCCTTAGCACGCCCGCCTTCTCAAATCCATAAATCAATGAAACTTCGTACAAAGCAGATAGAGCTGTTGCGATTTCCTGTGCAATGGTGTCGGCGTTTGTATTTAATAGTTGCCCGTTCCGGTCGTGCGTAATAGGGGCTACCACAACGTCGCTTCCCTGGTTGAGTAGTTGCTCAAATAGAGAGGTATTTACTTCATCGATATCGCCAGCAAATCCAAAATCTATCTTTGCTTTTACACGTTTGTGCGCGCGGATGGCATTGCCGTCGGCACCCGTGATACCGATGGCATTGCATCCGTGAGACTGAAGTGCAGCTACAATGGATTTGTTGATATAACCAGCATAAACCATTGTCACTATTCTTAAGGTTGCCGCATCCGTGATTCTGCGGCCATCAACCATCTGTTGTTGTATCCCAAGTTCCGCGGCCATCTTCGTGGCAAGTTTTCCGCCACCGTGAACCAGGATTTTCTTTCCCGGAATGCGGGCGAATTGCTGCAGGAAATCCTGCAGCTTATCATCGTTGTCGATTATGTTGCCGCCGATCTTTATTACATACAATTTGTTCATTGCGTTAACTTGTTGTGACGCAAAACTTCTGCTAACACTGCCTGTGCTGCCCACACACGATTGGATGCCTGGTGCGTTACGATGCTGTTAGGGCCATCAAGAATTTCATCACTCAATTCAACATTTCTTCTCACCGGGAGGCAATGCATTACACGGGCATTGTTGGTGTGCTGAAGGCTGGCATTGGTCAGCATCCATTCGGGATCGTTGCTGTAAATGCGGCCGTAATCGTTGTAGGTGCTCCAGTTTTTCACATATACAAAGTCTGCATTTTGCAGGGCTTCTTCCTGGTTGTTTGTTATGGTTGCTCCTTTTGAAAACTGGGGATCAAGATCGTAGTCTTCAGGATGCGTTATTACAAATTCTGCTTTTCCCCAGGCATTCACCCATTGCGAGAAGCTGTTTGCCACACATTGCGGCAATGGTTTAACATGGGGTGCCCAGGTGAGCACTATTTTCGGCTTTTTTATTGCGGGGGTCTGTTGCAGATATTCCGTAATGGTAATAATGTCGGTAAGGCTTTGAAGAGGATGCAGGGTTGCACTTTCAAGACTCACTACCGGGATTCCGGCATAGCGGATAAACTGCTTAATAAAAAGTTCGCTGTAATCGTCTTCCTTGTTTTTTAGCGAAGGAAATGTTCTCACACAAAGAATATCAAAATATCTGCCCATGATCGGAGCAGCATCTTTCACGTGTTCCACCGTGCTTCCGCTCATAATGGCCTCTTCTTCAAATTCCAATGCCCACCCGTCCTGCGACACATTAAATACAATCGCTTCCATTCCGAGATTCTGCGCAGCGATCTGCGTGCTCAAACGGGTACGCATACTTGGATTAAGAAACAGTAAGCCTATTCTCCTGTTTTTGCCAAGAGTATTGTGCATGAGCGGCTGCGATTTATATTCCAGCGCTTTTTTAACAATACTGTCAATATCCGAAACGTCCCGAACCGAAATGAAGTTGTTCATGTATGATAATTAAAATGTCACCAAAAACATTCTGCTATTCACCATTCACCACCAATCCTACTTCCTCTTTCACTGCGTCAAGAAATTCATCCGCATCTTTTTTCCTGAGAGCGAGTGAGGGTAGAAGGCGAATTACATTTGGTTTGGCTTCGCCAGTAAATATTTTATGATCCCAGAGTAGTTTCTTCCGGAGATCTTTAAATTCTTCAGGAACATCAAAACCAATCATTAATCCTCTCCCGCGAACATTCTGTAACTGGTCCATCTTAGACAACTCTGTCATAAGGTATTCGCCAATTGATGCAGCGTTTTCAATAAGCTTGTCCTGCTGAATAACTTCGAGCACAGCCAGTGCTGCAGCACACGCGAGGTGATTACCACCGAATGTAGTTCCCAGCATTCCGTGTTTAGCCTTAATCTTAGGTGAAACGATGATACCTGCAACCGGAAAGCCATTGCCCATTCCTTTCGCCATGGTGTAGATATCTGCAACAACACCCGAATAGTCCTGCGAAAAGAATTTTCCCGAACGCCCGTAACCGCATTGAATGCTGTCGGCAATGAAAACCGCATCATACTTATTACATTGTTCACGGATTGTTTTCAGGAATTCGGTATCAGCAACATTAATTCCACCAACGCCCTGGATACCTTCAACGATTACTCCTGCTACCGCATCACCATTTTGATTAAAATAATCTTCAACTGCGTTTGCGTCGTTGAACGGCAGGAAAACAACGTTCTCTGTTTCGTTCACAGGAGCAACGATGCTCTTATTGTCAGTAGCAGCAACAGCCAATGATGTTCTGCCGTGGAATGATTTTGAAAAAGCAATAATTTTTTTCCTGCCGTTGTAGAACGAAGCAAGTTTCAGTGCATTTTCATTTGCTTCTGCGCCGGAATTGCAGAGGAAAAGCTGGAAGTCGCTTTTGCCGCAAACTTTTCCCAACAGGTCCGCCAGTTCTTCCTGCTGCGGTATTTTTATCGAATTTGAATAGAAACCAACTTTCTGCAATTGTTCGGTAATTCGCTGAACATAGTGCGGATGTGTATGGCCAATAGAAATTACAGCATGACCTCCATACATATCGAGATACTGCTCGCCTTTATCGTCCCATACATAGGAGCCTTTTGCCCTTGTTATGGTGATGTCATTTATAGGGTAAACATCAAATAATTTCATGATTGTGATTTTAGGTTAAAAAGCAGATGCTTTCAATTTCAAACCGGCAGTTTCATCGATACCAAACATGAGGTTCATATTCTGTAAAGCCTGGCCGGAAGCTCCCTTCAACAGGTTGTCAAGGATAGAATGGACCACGAGTTTTGAACCAACTTTTTCAGGTTGCACAAGGCACTTGTTGGTGTTCACCACCTGTTTCAGGAAAATAGCATCGTTGCTTACGTGTACAAAAGGATGGTCTCTATAAAAATCTGTAAACAGGTCGTTAAGATCCTGCTGACTCAGGTCGCAGTCAAGCTGTGAGCTGATAAAAATGCCCCTCGTAAAGTCACCGCGCCATGGTACGAAGTTCAATACTTCTGTTTTCGCAGAATACCCAGGCTGAAGATGATCGATCGATTGCATGATCTCCCTGATATGCTGATGCGAAAGTGTTTTGTACGCCTGTATGTTATTCGAACGCCATGAAAAGTGCGAAGATGCACTTAATCCCTGTCCGGCTCCTGTTGAACCGGTAATGCCGGTTGTATACACCTGTTTCAGCACGCCTGCTTTTGCCAACGGCAATAAGCCTAATTGAATAGATGTGGCGAAACATCCGGGATTGGCAATGTTGTTTGCTTTTTTTATCTCGTCGCGTTTCAATTCCGGAAGGCCGTATACGAAGTTGCGGTCGCCAAGGTTTGAATTTGCGTTCAACCGGAAGTCCTGCGACAGGTCAATAATTTTAACGTGCGGTGCTATTTTGTTTTCCTGCAGAAACTTCTTTGCTTCACCATGTCCCACACACAAAAACAATACGTCAATATCATCGGAAAGTTCTCCGCGGAATCTGAGGTCTGTTTCTCCTGCGAGATCGAAATGTACCTGGCTCACTTTGTTGCCCGCGTTGCTTTTGCTGTTTACAAAAACGATTTCTGCATGCGGGTGATTTATCAGCAATCGAATGAGTTCCCCACCTGTATATCCTGCGCCGCCTGCTATGCCTGCTTTAATTTTTTCCATCTGCGTCGGTTTTTACCTGGTGAAAAATCATAGTCTGGTTTCCGAAGATCTTACTGAAGCCGCGCACGTCTTCTCCCGTCCATCCATTGTTCATTTCTCCATACTTGCCAAACTTGCTGCTCATGAGGTCGTAAGCCGATTCAATACCGATGATAACAAACCTGTACGGTAACAGCTGAACGAACACCTCTCCTGTAACATTGGCCTGGGAGCTTTGCAGGAACTGCTCGATATCTCTCATCACGGGATCCAGAATCTGACCTTCATGCAGCCAGTTGCCATAGAACTGGGCCAATTGATCTTTCCATGATAATTGCCATTTGGTAAGTACATGTTTCTCGAGAGCGTGATGTGCTTTCAAAATGACCATTGGTGCTGCTGCTTCAAATCCAACGCGGCCTTTAATGCCGATAATGGTGTCGCCAACATGGATATCGCGGCCTATAGCATAAGGGCCAGCCAGCTGCTGCAGGTATTGGATTGCTTCAGATGGATGTGCAAAATTTTTATCATTCACTCTCACCAGCTCACCTTTTTCAAAGCTGAGTTTAACTTCTTCACTTTCCTTTTTGGTGAGTTGTGTAGGCCATGCTTCTTCGGGCAACATGCCTTTCGAGGAAAGTGTTTCTTTTCCACCTACACTGGTTCCCCACAAGCCTTTATTGATTGAATAAACGGCTTTGCTGAAATTCATGTTTACGCCCTTGTCTTTCAGGTAAGCTATTTCCTGTTCACGGCTTAGACGGAGGTCGCGGATCGGTGTGAGAATTTCTACGCCCGGAATCATGATGTTGAATACCATGTCGAAACGAACCTGGTCGTTTCCTGCGCCTGTGCTGCCGTGGGCCACCGCCTGTGCACCTGTTTTCTTTACATGTTCGGCAATGTGCAGAGCCTGGCTAAGGCGCTCAGCGCTTACACTAAGCGGGTAGGTGTTGTTCTTGAGAACATTTCCGAAAATGAGGTATTTGATGATAGAATCATAATATGATTTCACGGCGTTTACAGTGGTATGTGATTTTACACCGAGTGTGCGCGCGTGTTCTTCTATCTGGCGAATTTCCTCATCACTGAAACCGCCGGTATTAACAGTTATACTGTGTACTTCGTATCCAAGATCTTCATGCAGGTATTTAACGCAGTACGACGTGTCTAGTCCACCGCTGAAACCTAAAACAACTTTCTTATCAGACATGATTGCGAAAACAAATTAGAGATTGAAGAAATAGTGCAACAATGATTTACTTCCCGAAGCCTTCTGAACATTACGTCGCAGGAAGGGTTTAAGAAGTTTCCATTGTTTGATGCGCATAAAACGCTCATACAATTTTGAATGCTGCCGGAAATCTTCAGAAGTTTCGGCAGGTTCAGGATGATCCTTTGGATCGTAGAGCATTGCTGTGCAGAGGCAGTTCTTTCTTTCTTTGCTCATCAGGATGTCGTAATTCACGCAGCTTTTGCAGCCGCTCCAGAAAGCTTCATCCTGGGTAAGTTCTGAGTATGTAACTGGCTCGTAACCGAGCTCGGAGTTGATCTTCATTACCGCCAGTCCTGTGGTAAGCCCGAAAATTTTCGCTTCCGGGTATTTACGGCGGCTCAGTTCAAAGATTTTCTTTTTGATCTTCTTGGCCAGCCCGCCTTTCCGGAATGGCGGAGCAACGATGAGGCCGGAGTTGGCAACATAATCGCCATCCCAGGTTTCAATGTAGCAGAAGCCTGCCCACACGCCTTCTTTGGTGAAAGCGATAACGGCTTTGCCTTCACGCATTTTCTCTTTTACGTAGTCGGGACTACGCTTTGCGATACCGGTTCCGCGAGCTTTTGCCGACGCTGCCATTTCTTCGCAGATGATTTCTGCGAAACCCTCATGGTCGCTGTTAGCAATTAAAATTTGAAAATCTTTATCCTGGTTCATTCTGATAGTTGTGAAATGATGATAAATAGGGCACGACGGCATCTATTGTACCGAAGAGTTGCCAAGCCTTGATGGTGGTGACTAGTATCAACGTCGTACCCTCACGGGAACCGGGGTAACGAAAAAAACTGCACTGGGTTGTACAGCGAAAAACCTACGCAGGGCAGCTATGATGGCTGCTTTAGCGAATATAGTGGCAGGTTTTTTTTGCATTTCACAAATGACTAAACTTGAAAAAAAGTTTTTTGACAGTGCAAAGTAAATATATTTTTCAGTGGGAGCCCCTATTTTTTTAGTTAATTATTAGGCTTTTTTAGCGGAAACCATATGGATGGCTGCAGCCATTTCGCCGATGAGAACCGGTTTTTTTTCAAGTGCATTTCCCACAACTACCAGATCTGCACCTGCTTTGCAGTTATGATAGGCCATTTCAGGCTCTGTAATGCCGCCTCCAACTACCAATGGCACTGTAATGCTCTCTGCTACAGCGGCAATCATGGATGTATTTACCGGTTTCCGGGCACCGCTACCTGCATCAAGGTAGATCAGCTTCAAACCAAGCATTTCTCCGGCCATGGCTGTACAAACTGCGATTTCGTTCTTTTCGGATGGAATAGGAAAGGAGTTGCTGACATACGAAACCGTGGTGGGCGATCCTCCATCAACAAGCATGTAGCCCGTGGGGATCAGTTCCAGGCGCGACTGGCGTACTGCAGGAGCTGAAATCACATGTTGCCCGATCAGCAAATCTGCATTCCGGCCAGATATCAGTGAGAGGTACAATAAAGCATGCGCATGTTTTGATAGCTGGGATGGACTTCCCGGAAAAAGAACTACCGGGATGTTGCAATTCTTCCTGATAGCAATGATCACATCGTCGAGCTGATTACTTACAACAAGGCTGCCACCAACAAGAAGATAGTCGACCTTAGCATCCACACAAGCCTTGCAGAGATCAGTTAAATTCCTGATCGTAACTTTGTCGGGATCAATGAGCACGGCAAATGCTTTTTGCCCTTCAGATTTCTTCGTGGCAAGAGAGGAGTAAACACTATAAAGCATCGACTGAATATTGGTAAGAGGCAAAAGTGCAGAATCTTTTTGTGAATTTATTTATCCACTTTCTTTTTCCACAAGCTGTGTATATTTCGAAAGCGGAAAATCCAAAACACAAAGATATTTTCGTCTGCCGCAAACAATTTAGTGTTGTTCATCGAAGCACTCCAAAAAAGAGTCGCGATGAACGGTACGGTTAAGGGGATCCAACTACAAATCACTTAAACTACTTCTGACATGGAAAACAATCAATCACCAAAGGGATTGCAATTTAGCCGCCGCTTTACAAAAGAGGGTGTGAATGTATTTGATCAGTTTGAATATGACTACCGTACGTCTGTGATCCGAAATCCAAGCGGCGAAGTGGTGTTTGAAATGAACAATGTCGAAGTTCCGAAAAGGTGGAGCCAGATTGCCACCGACATCCTGGCCCAGAAATATTTCCGCAAAGCCG
>JAFAGE010000192.1 GCA_023423015.1 Bacteroidota bacterium | reverse complement strand
GTCCCGAACGGTAAGTATCCGGTTTAATCCTTTCGGTTCATTGTGTTCATTCAGTCCCTGTTTAGCATCTTCCAGTATTTTATCTATAGATTTTTTTCTGAACAGGGAATCAGACATCTGAATTCGTTTAAGATAAAAATAAGGGAAAGCTGATTAATGGTCGCGCTGAATCAGGTACTGCATCAAACTCCGTAAACTTTCCTTTCTTGCCGAAGGAACGGCCACTTCTTCGAGGTGGAATTCGGCCTGGGAAATATATTTTTCCTTCAGTCCGTTGGCCCAGGTATCTACACCACATTCGCGGAACAGGTTCACCACATTTTTCACCTTATCCTCGCCGTTTGTGGTCATCAGTCTTTTAAATTCGGTGAGTTGCGATGGCGTACATGTTTCCAGTGCATAGATTACGAGGAAGGTTTTTTTATTGGACATGATGTCGCCGCCAACCTGTTTGCCAAATTTACCGGGATCACCAAATGCATCGAGGTAATCGTCCTGGATCTGGAACGCGATGCCGAGGTTTTTTCCAAACTGGTAAAGGTGTTCCTGGTTGGGTTTACCTGCTTTTCCCAGTATGGCACCCATTTTCAAACTGGCCGCGATCAGCACCGATGTTTTCAGTGCAATCATTTCGAGATATTCGTCGAGATGCACATTGTCGCGTTTCTCAAAATCCATGTCGAGCTGCTGGCCTTCACAAACCTGCCTCGCTGCCTGGTTGAAGTTGAATAAGATTCGCTGTACGAACAGCGGGTCTATTTTGTTGATGTATTCGTAGGCAAGCACCATCATCACATCGCCGGTAAGTAAGGCGGTTGACGAACCAAATCTGGTGTGCACAGTTTCAACTCCCCTGCGCAATGGCGCGTTATCCATAATGTCGTCATGCACCAGCGTAAAATTGTGAAACAACTCGATGGCTGTTGCTACATGGTAAGCATCGGGATTGATATTGCCGAATAGCTCGTTGGCCAGCAGGCACATTACAGGGCGAATTCTTTTACCACCTATACCCAGAAAATAATTTGCTGCATCATAGAGAGATGCAGGCGCTTCCGGAAAATGACGCACTGAAAAACGATTCGAAAATTCTGCTGATAATTCCTGGTATGAATGCATTGTTGTTAACCCCTTCCTTTTGTCTTTCTTTTACTTTTTTGTTTCTCTTTCTTATGCTTTTTTTCATCTTCCCTTTTCGCCTCAGTGCGAACATTGTCGCTCAGTGCGGAAGTGATCACCCACTCGTAATCGAGCTGTCTTTTTGCAAGATTAGCGGCTACTACCTTAATAGTAACTTTATCCCCCATTCTGAATTTGCGGCCGCTTCTTCTTCCAACAAGGCTATAGTCTTCTTCTACTAAACGGAACTCATCGAATTCAAGCAGGCTGTTGGTGCTTACGAGGCCTTCGCACTTATGCTCTACAGTTTCCACCCAGAACCCAAAGCTTGCCACGCCGGAAATGACGCCTTCAAATTCCTCGCCGAGGAAATTGCGCATGTATTCCACCTGTTTGTATTTGTTAGCTGCCCTTTCCGAATCCATCGCTGCACGCTCGCGCTCGCTGCAATGCCGGCATTTTTGCTCAAGTTTTTTATCGGGAACTACATTCTTGTCGAGGCACTCCTGCACGATGCGGTGTACCTGTACATCGGGATAGCGGCGAATGGGCGAAGTAAAATGGCAATAGTGCGAAAACGACAACCCATAGTGACCGATGTTTTCGGTCGTGTAGATCGCTTTCGCCATCGTTCTGATGCCTAATTGTTCCAGCACGTGCTGTTGAGGCGTGCCATGTGCCGCCTGGATCATGTTGTTGAAAGATTCAGCGATCCCTTCGGGTGTTGATGTGTCGAACTCATGACCATGTTTGCGCGCGAAGGCCACGAAAGGGAGCAGTTTGATTTCATCCGGTGTGTCGTGCACGCGGTAAGGAAACGGAATGTCCTTCTTATTTACTTTGATCTTAGATACATACTCAGCCACTGTTCTGTTAGCCAGCAGCATCAGTTCCTCAATGAGTTGATGAGACTCTTTGCTTTCCTTAACGATGATGCCGATCGGCTTCGCCTTCTCATCGAGCTTGAAGCGCACTTCCTGCGACGAAAAATTTATTGCACCTTTCTTAAACCGCTGTTTGCGGTATTTCTGCGAAATCTTATTGAGCAGGAGGATCTGATCTTTATACGGACCTTCTCCGGTTTCTATAATCTCCTGCACTTCTTCGTAGGTAAACCGATGATTCGAGTGAATTACCGTTCTCCCGATCCAGTGAGTCTTCACATCACCTTTTGAAGTCAGGTTAAAAATAACGGAGAATGTAAGTTTATCTTCTTTAGGCCGAAGAGAACACAATTCGTTTGATATCCTCTCAGGCAGCATTGGCAGCACGCGATCAGGCAAGTAGACTGATGTTGCGCGTTCGTACGCTTCCATGTCGAGCGTAGAACCTGATTCGAGGTAATGACTCACGTCGGCGATATGTACTCCCAGTTCAAGCAAACCATTGTCGAGCGTGCGGAGTGAAATCGCGTCGTCGAAATCCCTTGCGTCGATGGGATCGATGGTGATGGTGAAAACTTCTCGCATGTCGCGCCTGTTGTTTATTTCGCTTTGCGAAATTTGTTCAGGAATGCGGGCCGCTTCTTCCAGGGCATCGTCGCTGAACGCGAGGGGGAAGCCGTTTTCCATTAGGATCTGCTTCATGGCAAAGTCGCTCTCGTCGCTCTGGTCCATTACTTTGATCACTTCGCCAACTGGTTTCTTATTCTTCTGCCACTCTGTTATACGAACAATGACTGTTTCGTCTGCTTTAGCGTTCATCGTTTTATCGAGCGGCACAAAAATATCGGGCATTGGCTTGTCGATGTCTGCCACAAAAAATGCGAAGTTGTCGCTTAGCTGAAGTTTACCGGGAAATTCTGTCTGCCTGCGTTTCAATACTTCAATCACTTCACCCTGTCGTCTTCCCCTTTTAAAATCGCCTTTTATAAGGGCGCGAACGGTGTCGCCATGCAGTGCGGTATTAAAATCAGAGGGGCGAACCATTACGTCGTTCTGCTCGTCGGGAACAACTACAAAGCCCATTCCTGAACGTGTTATATCGAGCGTGCCGGTTACTACCCGTGCTTTTGCGCCTCCCTGGTG
>JAFAGE010000084.1 GCA_023423015.1 Bacteroidota bacterium | reverse complement strand
CTGCTTAATTGCCCATAATTTTTCTGCTGTTTTTCGATCAATAGCAGATTCGTTGTATCCTGGAGCAGATAGAACCTGGCCTTCTGATGATCTCCATCGAGAGTGGCGCGGATAAATTCGCGTCCGGCGTCCTGGGCGTTTTCAGCTTTTTCATAGCCTCCGCCCAGGCTGCACGACGTTATAAAAATGAGGAAGAGGTAAGGTATCCCTTTCAAAACCTTATTTGCTTCCATATTCACTTTCGGACTTTTGATGTTCGCGATCGTATGCTTTAATGATGGCTTTCACCAGGCGGTGACGAACCACGTCTTCTTCATCGAGGGTAATGTGGGCGATGCCATCGATGTTTTTCAGAATCCGCACGGCTTTTTCCAAACCACTTTTCTGGTTCTTTGGTAAATCCACCTGCGTCAGATCGCCTGTAATTATCGCTTTTGCATTTGCACCGATACGCGTGAGGAACATTTTTATCTGCAGATCTGTTGCGTTCTGCGCCTCATCGAGGATGATAAATGCATTGTCGAGCGTACGTCCGCGCATGTAGGCCAGTGGCGCTATTTCAATGACGCGTGTGCTCATGTAGTAACCGAGCTTGTCGGCCGGTATCATGTCGTCCAACGCGTCGTACAATGGCCGTAGGTACGGGTCGATTTTTTCTTTGAGGTCGCCGGGCAAAAAGCCAAGGCTTTCACCTGCTTCAACAGCCGGACGGGTAAGAATGATCTTCTTGACCTGTTTGTTCTTCAAAGCACGAACTGCCAGTGCGACTGCCGTATATGTTTTACCGGTACCCGCAGGTCCGATGGCAAACACGATGTCGTTCTTGTCGGCTTCCACTACCATTCTTTTCTGGTTGGCCGTACGGGCGCGAACCGATTTGCCGTTAGGGCCGAATACCAGTACTTCGTGTGGATTGCGTTCCCTGAAATTGTCTACAAGTTCCGCATCATCGCCCCCAAGGATCTGTTCAAAATAGTTTTCGCTCATATGCCCGTTCCTTTGCAGGTATTGAACAATGAGATCAATCTTCTCTTTTGCAGTATCAACCTGTTCGGGTGATCCGCTCAATTTAAGTTGTGTGCCGCGCGAAAGGATTTTAAGTAGAGGAAATTTCTTTTTTAGTATGTCTAGTTTGCCGTTGTTTACTCCGAAAAATTCAATCGGATTGATGGTCTCAAGGTTGATTATGGTCTCTGTCAAGGATTCTTTCTGTTTATGAATAATTACGATCTCCGTAGGGGGTCGTTGTGTTCCTACTCTCTTTCTAAATTTACAAACAACCGGCCAATTTAATGTAATTAGATTTCAACAATTCGTTAATAAAATTGTTCCTGCTACGTTTTATGCTCAAAGTTACTCGCTGTTCATTCGCTTATCTTTGAACGCATAAATTTTCTGAATGTTAAAGGTTGGAATTTTCGGAGTAGGGCACCTGGGCAAGTTTCACCTGGCAAACTGGCAACAGATTGAAGGAATAGAACTCGTCGGCTTCTTTGATCCATCTGATAAAGCAGCGCAGGAGGTGAGTGAAAAATTTCAGCTTGCACGCTTTATCGATCCTGAAAGATTGATGGATGTGGTTGATGCCGTCGACATTGTAGCACCCACCAATTATCATTTTGACTTATGCCGGCGCGCTGTTCGTAAAGGCCGCCACGTTTTTGTTGAAAAACCGCTCGCCAATACCATGGAAGAAGCGCGTGAATTGTTAAAATTGTCGCGCGAGTCGAACATCAAAATGCAGGTTGGCCACGTTGAACGTTTCAATCCCGCCTTCCTCGCTATATCACACCTCGACCTCAATCCGATGTTTATAGAAGTGCATCGTCTTGCACAATTCAACCCACGGGGCACTGAAGTAAGTGTGATACTCGATCTTATGATTCATGACATCGACATCATCCTCAGCCTTGTAAAAAGCGAAGTAAAATCGATTGCTGCGAATGGTGTGTCGGTGATGACAGATACCCCGGATATTGCCAACGTACGCATCGAATTCAATAATGGCTGCGTTGCCAACCTTACGTCCAGCCGTATTTCCATGAAAAAGATGCGGAAAATGCGCTTGTTTCAAAAAGATGCATACATCGGGGTTGACTTTCTCGAAAAGAAGTCGGAAATTATCAGGTTGAAAACGATGGCCGACATAGACGCATTTACCTTCGATGTAGAAACCCCTTCGGGTGAAACTAAAACCATCGCAGTTACTTCTCCCGATGCCCCGCAGGTGAATGCAATAAAGATGGAACTGGAAAAGTTCAGAGATGCTATTGTTAACAATACACCAACAATTGTTTCAGGGGTTGATGGCTATCGCGCGATGGATGTAGCACATCAGATCCTTCAGAAAATTAAAAGCAACGCAGGTGCATTCCGTGAATGAATACGGACAAACGCCTTTATGGCAGACGACAGTCAAACGAATATTAGATATCCTCGTTTCGTTGTCAGGCCTGCTTGTTCTTAGCCCGCTCATTTTGTTCGTTGCTATCAGAGTCTATTTCTCTTCCGAAGGTCCCATCATCTATTCGCAGGAACGGGTAGGTTACCTGCGTCGAAAATTTAAAATTCACAAGTTCCGGTCGATGTATATAGATGCAGAGTCTAATGGTCCAAGACTTGCGTGTGAACACGACAAGCGGATTACACCATGGGGAAGAACCATGCGCAGGTGGAAACTGGATGAGCTGCCTCAGCTCTGGAACGTGCTGGTTGGCGAAATGAGTATTGTTGGCCCGCGGCCGGAACGCGAATATTTCATCAACCAGCTGGAAAAGGAACAGCTCCCGTTTCAACATTTGTTACAGGTGAAACCCGGA
>JAFAGE010000082.1 GCA_023423015.1 Bacteroidota bacterium | reverse complement strand
AAATCCCGCCGGCAATGTTGGTCCGCCCGACGCCGACCTGGAACAGCAACCCAGCCAAAAAAGAAGGGACCGCGGCAGTAACCTGACCGGCCCGGGACTGGGATGACATCAGACGTGAGACGTCGAGACGTGAAAGGTGAGCGGTGAGAAGTGAGAAGAACAATGATTTTCTTCTCACCTTTCACTTCTCACCTTTCACCTTTTTTATTGCCCCACAATTTCCGTGATCACATTTCCCACATTTCCGTTTGGCATCTGGATGCGCAACATGGCAGCGATAGTTGGCGCTACGTCGGTCATATGCACCTGGCGGGTTGTTCTGCCTGGAGCAATTTTCCATCCATACCACACCAGGGGAATATGTGTGTCGTATGTGTAAATAGAACCGTGTGTTGTTCCGGTTGAACCGGGCAAAGAGCCTGGTTGCAACGTGTAATGAAGATCTCCCGCACGATTTGGGTAATACCCGTTTTGAATTACTTTTTTTAGTTCGTCAGGGAAAGCTGCTTTCTCTAAACCATCATATGCGAAAACACGATGTATTTCCGGTTGGGTCATCATGTAGGCGATTGCCAGCTTTTTGATTTCATCAAGATTCAGCTTCATGGAGTCAACAACATGATGATTGAAAAATAACTGGGAGTTTGTTTCTGCTTCCACATACCTGGCTGCACCATATTTTGCACTGAAAATAGAATCCAGCTTCTGCTGGTAACCGTAACGAACGGATTGTGCAGGAAGATTGTGTTCGTTCATGAACCTCGCCGCATGTGCTGCAGCGTGGTCGGCGGATAAGAATACGAGGTATTCACCTTTGCCTACATTCTTGTCGAGATAATCGAAAAGTTCACCAAGATCTTTATCGAGACGCAGGTAATTGTCTTCCGCTTCTATAGAATTGGGTCCAAATGCATGACCGATGTAATCGGGAGTTGAGAAACTGACGGCCAGGAAGTCGGTTATACTGTCTTTACCAAGTTGCTCACCGGCAACGGCTGCAATCGCCATTTCTTTCGTCACCGTGTTGCCGTATGGCGTAAAGGTGAGCATGCCATAATTTTTTCCAATAAACTGTTCCAGCTTGTATGGAAATCCTCTTTGTTCTTTCCCAAGCGGCTTGCCCTCGGCGGGATGATCGTCAATAGTACTCTGAACGTAAGTATCTATCGGGTATAATGTTTTCCAACCGCCTTTCATGTATGTATCAGGCAGCTTGCGGCCATTGAATTGTTCTACCCATGCAGGAAGAGCTTTCATGTAGTAGGTAGACGTGATAAATTTTCCACTTGCCGGCTCATACCAGTACGCGGCGTTTGCTGCATGGCCTGCGGGTAATATGCCGCCGCGATCTTTAAAAGCGACACCGATTACTTTGCTGCGAAAGTTTGTAGCAAGCCGCAGCTCATCGCAGATTGTTGTGGTGAACATGTTACGTGGACTCATTTTTCCGGCATTTGCCGTAGTTCCGACTCCTTGGACTGAATTATCTTCCACACAATACACTTCACGTTTTTCGAGAACATCCCACCATTCATTGCCGGTAATGCCGTGAACGGCCGGAACAGTTCCCGTATATAAAGTTGAATGCCCGCAGGCTGTGTAGGTAGGTACGTAGTTGATAAGGGTATTTTCACAACTGAATCCCTGGTTCAACATTCTTTTGAAGCCTCCGTTTGCTGCGTAGCGGTCGTAGTAGCGATAGAGAAAATCCCAGCGCATCTGGTCTACAACAATGCCGACGACGAGTTTTGGTCTTTCGATCTTAGTTCCGGGAACCTTATTAACCTGTGAAAACAAAGCATTTGAAACAAGTAACAGCAGCAACAGTATTCTCATACAAGAAATATATTATGAGCTAAAAATAAGCATTAACGCGGTACAACAAGGGCGTTTCGGTTGAAAACATGAGGAGAATGGCTACCTTTGCGGCACTAAAATCTCAATCTTATATGGCAGATATTTTCGCAAAGCTTTTGAAAAACTACGGGCCTCTGGGACAGCACCGCGAGCGGGCACATGGTTATTTTGCATTTCCGAAACTTGAAGGAGAAATCGGGAACCGCATGAAATTCCGCGGAAAGGAAATGATCGTGTGGAGCCTGAATAACTACCTCGGTCTTGCCAACCATCCTGAAGTAAGAAAAGCAGATGCAGAAGCTGCCGAGAAATTTGGTCTTGCGCTTCCAATGGGTGCGCGTATGATGAGCGGCAACAGCAACTATCATGAACAACTTGAAGCAGAACTCGCTGCATTCGAACAAAAAGAAGATGCGATCCTGGTGAATTTCGGATACCAGGGAATGGTGAGCCTGATTGACGTACTCTGCAGTCGCCACGATGTGATTGTTTATGACGCCGAAAGCCATGCATGTATCATCGATGGACTTCGCCTTCATCCGGGCCACCGATATTTGTACAAACACAACGACGTTGAAGATTGCGAAAAGCAATTGCAACGTGCAACCTCGCTGATCGAAAAACAAAAAGCGGGTGGAATATTGGTTATCACCGAAGGGGTTTTCGGAATGGCGGGCGACCAGGGCAAACTGAAAGAAATAGCAGCACTGAAAGACAAATATGAATTCCGCCTGTTGGTAGACGATGCTCACGGCTTCGGCACACTTGGTAAAACAGGTGCAGGCGCAGGCGAGGAACAGGGGGTGCAGGATAAAATCGATTTGTATTTTTCAACCTTCGCCAAGTCGATGGCGTCCATTGGCGCATTTATCGCCGGCGAGAAAAAAATAATTGACTACATAAGATATAATATTCGCAGCCAGATTTTTGCGAAGAGTCTGCCGATGCCACTTGTTATAGGCAACCTCAAACGCCTCGAATTACTGAAAACTCAACCCTCACTGAAAGAAAAGCTTTGGGAAAATGCAAGGAAGTTACAGGAAGGGTTAAAAGCACGTGGGTTCGATATCGGCAAAACGGATTCTGTGGTTACCCCTGTGTATATGAAAGGTGGCATTGAAGAAGCCACTGCAATGGTGATGGATATCCGCGAAAATTATCACATCTTTTGCTCCATTGTTGTATACCCGGTAATTCCTAAAGGACATATCATATACCGGCTTATTCCAACTGCCGTACACACCGACGACGATATTCAACGAACACTCGAAGCGTTTTCGGCAACAAAGAAAAAACTTGATGCCGGGGCTTATAAGGTGGAAGCAATTCCCGACATGGCTAATGCGTAATAAAAAGGCCTCCTGACGGAGGCCGCACTAATCAAATACCATTAACCATTAAACCTTATCCTATGAAAAAGCAAAGTTATAACTAATGTTTAAACTTTGGTCATCTATTTAGGTTTTCGGCACCAGATAGTTCATATCATTAAACATGCAGCACCGGATTGTAATAGCCATAACTGGCGCGAGCGGGTCGATTTATGCGAAGCTTTTAATCGATAAGTTACTGACATTGAAAGATCAATGGTCAGAACTGGCGGTGGTGGTTACGGAGAACGCTAAGCTGGTATGGGAAACCGAACTTTCCCAGAACTTCCCGGAACAAAGCGGGGTGAATTATTACGGCGGGAATGATTTTATGGCGCCTTTTGCGTCAGGCTCCGGACAATATAACATCATGTTCATTGTTCCCTGTTCGATGGGAACCCTGGGAAGAATAGCAGCCGGAATATCAAACGATCTGATCACACGCGCTGCGGATGTTGTCCTGAAAGAAAGGCGGAAGTTGATATGCATGATTCGCGACACTCCTTATAACCTGGTGCACATACGAAACATGGAAACAGTCACCCTTGCCGGAGGCATTATTTGTCCTGCAACTCCATCCTTCTACAGCAAACCTAAGAACATGGAAGAACTCGCTTACACTGTTGTGGACCGTGCACTTGATCTGGCAGGCCTTGATATTAAAGCTTATCGCTGGGGAAGCGAAACTGAATAGTTCCGGTTTTTACAATCTTAAGTCAACCTCTTCTACGCCCGGGTACTTGCTTTTATTGAATACAAACACTTCATCAGGAACGGCGGCTTTGCCATCAAGGCTATTCACTGTGTAGGAGTACTTATTTCCATTTTTTTCAAGCACCCTGGTAGAATAGATCGTTTGCGTTTTCTTGTCTACGAGCAGGTAAACTTTGTGAAAAGCCTTGGTTTTATCCACAGGCGTCATTTCTATTTCCTGCACCACTTTGTTGCCCATTTTCTTCTCTCCATTCAATTTATACAGGAAATCCTGGTCGTAAAAAGAAGTAAATAGCTTTTGTGGGGTGATGCCGGTACTGGACGGATCAAGCTGAGTGATGGTAACTTCGTTTGCGCTTTTATCGTAGGTCCACACATTTTTACCATCGCTGAATATCTCCTGGCCGGTGATGCTCACCCGATACTTCTGGCCTTTCATGTATACAGTTCCTTTCTTTACGCCCTGCACTTTGCCTTTGGCGTCTTCTACCTGCAAGGTGAAGGTGGATTGTACGGATTTGAAGGTTTTAAACTTTTTGCTCACTGCATCCAGCACCTTCTTGGCTTCGGGATCGTTGCCCTGTGCCATACCGATAAACACGCTCAGAACCCAAACCGCTAACAAACTGATTTTTTTCATTTTTCTAATGTAGTTATATAATCGATATCGTTGATTTGCTCCTGATTAAGACCTGTATAGTCAACGATTGGTTTACTCCGTTAAAACTATTTAACAGTTATTGACCCATCATAGCCAGGTGCTGTTCCAGATCGGCTTCTGTTTTAATGAGCACATCGCGTGCCTTGCTGCCCTGGTTAATTCCCACCACACCGGCGGCTTCCAGCTGGTCCATGAGGCGGCCTGCCCTATTGTAGCCCAGTTTCATGCGACGTTGGATAAGGGAAGTAGAACCTACCTGGTTCTGTACAATCAGCCGGGCGGCCTCTTCAAACAGCGGATCACGGTCAGCCAGGTTAAAATCTTTTCCTTCGAGGTCCTTCTCATCAATATATTCAGGCAAAAGAAATGCCTGCGGGTAACCGCGCTGTTCTCCAATAAATTCGCAAACGGTATCTACCTCGGGAGTGTCAACAAATGCACATTGAAGGCGTGTTATTTCCCCATTATAAGAAACCAGCATGTCACCTTTTCCGATCAGTTGTTCGGCGCCGCCAGTATCGAGAATGGTCCTGGAATCTATTTTCGATGAAACTTTAAAAGCTATACGTGCCGGGAAGTTTGCTTTGATGGTACCTGTGATAATATTCACAGACGGGCGCTGCGTGGCGATGATGAGGTGAATTCCCACCGCGCGTGCCAGCTGGGCCAATCGCGCAATCGGCATTTCCACTTCCTTACCGGCTGTCATTATAAGATCGGCAAATTCATCAATCACCAACACGATAAATGGCAGAAACTGGTGGCCTTTCTGCGGGTTGAGTCTTCTCCTGATAAATTTCTCATTGTATTCCCTGATGTTCCTCGCACCTGCCTCTTTGAGGAGATCATAGCGGTTATCCATCTCGATACACAATGCATTCAGTGTGTGTATCACTTTTCTCGTGTCGGTAATAATTGCTTCTTCTTCACCGGGTAATTTGGCCAGGAAGTGTTTTTCAATGGTGCGATACAAACTCAACTCCACCTTCTTAGGATCTACGAGAACAAGCTTCAGCTGCGATGGATGCTTTTTATAGAGCAATGAAACCAGTATAGCATTTAACCCTACCGATTTACCTTGCCCGGTTGCACCGGCCATTAACAGGTGGGGCATTGTAGTAAGGTCGACAATGAAATTTTCATTGTCGATCTTTTTACCAATAGCAATCGGCAGGCTGTAGTTATTGTGCTGAAATTTCTCAGATGCGAGCAATGTTCGCATGCTCACAAC
>JAFAGE010000174.1 GCA_023423015.1 Bacteroidota bacterium | reverse complement strand
GGTCAAAACAATGCCGGTAATATTCTTCGTCTTCCACAGAGCCATATATATCGAAGATGATATTTGTTTTCCCGGAAAGACCAGGCAGCAACTCCAACGCGTAAGAAAGATTCTTAATGGGATGAATACGCGACAGGTAAATCAGCTTTAATTGATCCGGTTTTTTCTCCCTCGCAAACGAACCAGAGGGAACTGCAGGCACGTTTGCAGCCACAACCACTTCAGCATTGTTGCCAAAATGTTTTATCACGTCCATTTTTTCCTGCTCATCTGTTGCATGGAAAAGGATGTTCTTGCCAAGCCCCGCCAGCGAAGCAAGTGTTAGAAAGATTTTCTTCTTTACCGGCTTATGCGACAGTGCCGAACTCTTGAGCATACCACGCGGAGCGAGAACGATTCTTCCTTTGTACGACATCTTTCGCAACACATACAGGGGACGAAGTGTATACGAAAATGAAAACATACTGTTGAGATATACAGCAACAGGCTCTACTGCTTTAACAAGGGAAGTTATGGTTCCTGCATTCAGTGATCCCGGCGACGCATAAAATACACTTGACCCATCTTCCATTTCCGTCCACCTGTTTACTTCTATTTCGGGGTATGGCTTAAGATCACCAAGGTCGCGGTCGGATGTAACGATAAAGAAGTGAAAGCGGTCGGATAATGCGCGCACGATGTTGTTGCACGAGCGTATTGGTCCGCCTGCTTTGTAGCCGGGTACATACCAATCGGAAAATATCATTACTGCCGGTCTATCTGACATCGTTCTGCTGTAGCCAGTTTTCCAATACTACGAACAACCAGAGTTCCATCCAACGAACAGATTCATCGTTTTTCAGGAAGCGTTGCCAGGTGTTCATCAATTGCTCTTTCCTGATGAAGTCTCTTTCGCCAATAGCTGCGAGGCGGTCTTCGCAAAAACTGCGAAGCTCCGTTTTCATCCATATTTTCCACGGAAACTCAAAGCCCTGCTTTTTCCGGTGAACAATCTCTGGCGGTAAAAGATCGCCCAACGATTCAACGAGCAGCTTCTTCGGATAGCTGGGGTACTTGATTTCGTCGGGTATTAAAAGCACAAAGTTTATGAGCTCGTGATCGAAAAATGGTTCGCGCACCTCGAGTGAGGTAGCCATGCTCATCTGGTCCATATCGCGAAGCAAAGTATGTTGGGTGTATCCCATGTATTCTGCAATAGAAACCTGACTTAACCGGGGTAAACGGGAAAGCTGGCGTTCTTCATGCAGGGCGCCCTGCATGGGATAATGGGTGTCTACAGGAAGACTGGTGCATTGAGAAAGCATCCGGCGCGAAACCACCTGCCGGAACGACGGGTAAAATGAAGCAATACCGGGGTTGTTAGCCCGCAGTATCTGTGCAAGGCGGTCGAATCGTCCCTTTCCTTTCGGCATCAGGAATCCCGCCAGCTGCCGGACTGGCGTAGCAAGCGCCCACCATTTTGCATATTCCATCAACCTGGTATAGTGCCGGAAGAAGGGATACCCGGCAAAAAGCTCATCGCCCCCGGTGCCCGACATAGCCACCTTGATGCCATGTTTGCTGATGGCGGAAGAAACCACGTAGCTGTTTACGCCATCGCCCGTGGGCGAGTCCATCGCTTTTAATGCGGGGTGAAGGTCGTCGAGGAAATGCTGCGCTTTAAGCCGGATTTCCTGGTGCGATGTGCGAAACTTTGAAGCAATGATTCGCGCATACGTGGATTCATCAAAATCCTTTTCTTCGAATGCAATGTTGAACGTGTTGATGGGGCCTGATGAGTGCTCCGACATTAAGCCCACTACAGCGCTGGAATCGATTCCTCCCGATAAAAAGGCCGCTACGGGAACGTCGCTAACCATTCTCCTTTCAACAGACTGATGGAGGAGTTGTTTTATTTTATTCCTTACCAGTTCAGGGTCATCGAACGGGAACTCCTGTTGTGATTCATTAAAATTCCAGTATTTGTTGATCACTTTTTCATGCTTCGACAAGAGCATCCAGGTAGCGGCTTCAAGCGAGCTGACGCCACTAACAATCGTAGACGGAAAAGTGATGGATTGAAACTGCAGGAATTCAGAAGCTGCTAATGGATTCATGCGCCGGTCGATCAAACCGGTGTTTAAGATGGCGCGCAATTCCGAGGCGAACACTATGGTTCCGTTGTTTTCGTAGTAGTACAGCGGCTTCACTCCGAGGCGGTCGCGCGCAAGGAAGAGGGAACTCTCCTGTTCGTCCCATATAGCGAAAGCGAACATGCCTGTTAATTCTTTCACACAATCGACTCCCCAGGAGCTATATGCCGCAAGAATTGTCTCGGTATCGCCGTTAGTATGATATGGGTAGTCGGGTAATCTTTTGCGGAGTTCGCGGTAATTGTAGATTTCGCCGTTGAATACGATGTGAAAGCGCCCGGTGTGGTCGGC
Organism: Bacteroidota bacterium; assembly: GCA_023423015.1. Taxonomy (GTDB): domain Bacteria; phylum Bacteroidota; class Bacteroidia; order Chitinophagales; family Chitinophagaceae; genus Flavitalea. The sequence continues at coordinate 1,060 of JAFAGE010000174.1, read as the reverse complement.
CATGGGTTGGTTAGAACATTCGGCTAGGTCGATGATGGAAAGGCGGTTGTGACCAAACGAAATGTTTTCGTTATCGTAATAACCGGTAGCATCGGGCCCGCGATGGTGCATACCGGACGTCATGGTACGCACCTGATCACGCACCGACCGGGATGAATCAGAAAAATTAACTATACCAGCTATGCCACACATCGTACTGCCATTTGAACATACAAAAACGTTTTCTTTGTAGGATGGCCTCAACTCTGTTCAGTCGAAAAACCACTTTCCTTGAAATCCTGGGAATGCTATGCATATTCTCAGTATTTCTCGACAAGGCCATCAGGGGCGTTTTTGCATTTGATTTTTACTACAACTATCCGATTTTTTTATTTTTCCTGCTTGTTCTCCTTTTAAAGAAGGGGAAAATTGCAACTCTGCCAAAATGGTTCATCCGTGGGTTGGGAGTCATTGCAGTGTCCAGTGTTTTTATATTGCTGGTCAGCAACCGCCTGGGATTCGAGTTCTGGAAGCAGCTGATCGGGATATTATTTACAGCTGTTGTTTATTATAACGTATTATACGTTTTCGAATTCAACATCAAGCGAATCTTTGATTACTACCTCATATTCGCATTCTGGATTGCTGTTTTTGGTATCGTAAACAACCTGCTGCACTTTTCAGGTATACATCTTACGCAGATTATCCAAACCGGGGCCTTATACCGCGAGTCGTCGATTATGGGAGAACCTTTCTACCTGGCACTCGCACTTACGCCCGCAGTAGCCTACTATATTACCTATTTCAACAGAACATGGAAGCAGAGAAAGATGCAATTTATAGTCATCATCTGCTGCTACCTGATCACTTATTCCTCTATCGCTGTAGCAGGTTTAACGATGAGTGTTTTCTTCTCGCTTTACCTGAACGACTACCTGAATATCCGCAGGAACCGTTTGCTGATTGCCCCATTACTCGTTGTACCGATATTCCTCTTCATCAACTTTCTTATCAACAACATTAAGTTGATCAACGTAAGGTTTACCGACACTACTCAACTCTTTCTCTCAAATGACGTAAG
>JAFAGE010000420.1 GCA_023423015.1 Bacteroidota bacterium | reverse complement strand
GAAACAACCGGCGACCGCATGTCGATGTTCGATGCTTCCCTTCACCATAATTTTTTCGAGGCATCCAACCGAGGCAAAGACTATGACCTCAGAACTATTTTCGATGGATCATTACTTATGGTGAGGCCCGAACTGACCGTGACAGTTGTTGATAACCACGACACACAACCGCTGCAATCGCTGGAAGCTCCCGTGGAAGCCTGGTTTAAGCCGCATGCATATTCTATGATCCTGCTTAGGGCACAAGGTTATCCATGCGTGTTTTATCCCGACTTATTTGGTGCCCATTATCGCGATAAGGGCGGTGATGGTAATGAACATGAAATATTCCTGGAGAAATGTGCCGGCCTGGAGCTGCTTTTAAAAGCAAGAAAAGTATATGCATATGGCGAACAGCGCGACTACTTCAACCACGAAAACTGTATCGGCTGGGTACGCGAAGGTTCCGATGAGGTTGAAGGTTCAGGTTGCGCCGTAGTTGTTTCGAATGGCGACGCGAACACCCTAACCATGGAGATGGGAAGCCGTTTTGGAAACGCCTCGATGAAAGATTACCTCGGCAACAATGATGCAATCATAAAGCTCGATGAGCAGGGTCAGGGCGATTTCCCCGTGTCACCTGGAAGCGTCAGCGTCTGGGTGAGAAATTAGTTTTACCGACCATGTTCTTTCGAAAGTTAGTCCGGGTGCAAGAAAATTGATTCCCTCTTTTCGATCAAGCTGCTGATTGGAGGTAATACTGTCTGCTATGCCGCACCATGGTTCAAGACAAACGAAGTCGGCGCGTGGTGCAGCCCATATACCCAGGTAGGGAAAACGCGGAAAGTAGAATTCCAGCCGCTCTGAACGTTTTTTTGTTCTTAAGGTGATTTTGTCGGAGTTCGGGTGTTTCAAAACAATCGCATCATTGCGAAACAATTCTTTTCGCAAAGGAACCAGGTTTTCGTTCATTAAAAAGGATCGGGGAGAAGCTTCGATTAGTCCCTCAGGAGAGATGGGCCATCGCCAGGCCATTTCCACCTTTTCAAATTCAAGAATGTAGTGATGATACCTGAGGCCTGCATGAAACGGCACCCGAAAGGCAGGATGTCCCCCAATAGAAAAGTACATTTCATTTTTCTCTGAACTATTTGTGACGCGGTACGTCACGTGCAGCATGTTGCCATCAAGCCTGTAAATGATGTTCAGCTTAAATTCGAACGGGTATACGCGCAGGGTCTTTTCGTCGCTGGTGAGAGTCATGACCAGCGAAGACGTATCCTGGGATTCGCAGGTGAATTCGCGGTCTCGGGCAAAACCATGCCTGCCCAGGTTATAAGGCTGACCCTTATAATAGTATGTGTTTTGTTTAAGGGTGCCGACTATCGGAAATAAAATGGGCGATTGTTTACTCCAGAAGCGCTCATCTCCGTTCCACATAAATTCCAGCTGTGATTCTTTGGAGAATAAACTTGAAAGTTCTGCTCCTTTGGATTTTACAGATACCCGCAGAAAATCATTTTCGATGGTGAACATGTACTCTGTTTGACATGAAAGGTACAAACGATGGAATATTCTTTGCACGGCTGCCTGTAAATAGAATTTCATGTCGAAGGGGCAGAAAAAACCATTGCGTAAAAAGCAGCAGCAACGCCGGCCGGGAAAAGAATCGAAAATGCATCCTGAACCGGTTTTCGATAATCCGGAGCAAAAGGGCAGTGGTAAACTAAAGGGAAAGATTGCCTTGATTACGGGTGGCGACAGTGGCATTGGCCGTGCTGTGGCCATATTATTTGCCAAGGAAGGTGCTGATGTTGCCATTTCGTATCTCAACGAAGAAGAAGATGCCAATACCACCCGCATGCACGTGGAGAAGTATGGAGGAAGATGCCTGCTGATTCCCGGAGATATCTCGAAAGAGAATAATTGTAAGCGGCTGGTGGAAAAAACTGTGAAGGAGTTTGGACGCATTGATGTGCTGGTCAATAATGCTGCATTACACTGGGCTGCGGAAAAGCTGGAGGACATATCTACAAAGCAGCTTATGGCCACTTTTTCGACCAACATATTTTCTTATTTCTGGGTCACTAAATATGCGATGCCGCACCTCCGCAAAGGAAGCAGCATCATCAATTCATCTTCGGTTACTGCGTTTCGCGGCAGCGCAACGCTTATTGATTACGCCGCTACCAAAGGCGCAATCGTGGCGTTTACCCGGAGCTTGTCGGCCAACCTGGCCGAAAAAGGCATTCGGGTAAACGGAGTGGCACCGGGTCCTATCTGGACTCCTCTTATTCCTTCGAGTTTTGAAGGGAAGCGTGTAGCCCAGCACGGTAGCGATGTGCCTTTGAAGCGCGCGGGCGAACCCGTGGAAGTGGCACCTTCATACCTCTTCCTCGCCAGCGACGACTCATCCTACCTTACCGGGCAGTTTCTGCATCCGAATGGCGGCGAAATAGTTTCCTAAGGGCGGAGACTGAAGGCGCAGGGCGGCGCCTCTCGATCCTCCTCCTACGCTAAAGCTTTGGCGGACAAGTCTGCCCTCCATCCCTCTGTCATTTCGTACCTTTGCTCCTTATGGAAGGCCAGGAATTTATCGAGGTATTCGGAGCCCGTGAGCACAATCTCAAAAACATAGACCTTAAAATCCCCAAAAACAAACTTGTTGTTTTTACCGGGGTTAGTGGAAGCGGAAAATCGTCGCTTGCTTTCGATACCATTTACAACGAAGGACAACGGCGATATATGGAAAGTTTTTCCGCATATGCACGCCAATTTATTGGCGACATGGAGCGGCCTGATGTGGACAAGATCACAGGACTTTCTCCCGTAATATCCATTGAACAAAAAACCACCAACAGGAATCCAAGATCAACTGTTGGAACCATTACCGAAGTGTACGACTTTATGCGTTTGCTTTTTGCCCGCACAGCAGAAGCATATAGCTACAACACCGGTAAAAAGATGATTAAGTTTAGTGAAGAAGAAATTGTTCAGAATATTTTCAATAAATATTCCGGTAATAAAATAAGTGTACTCGCGCCGCTTGTGCGCGGAAGAAAAGGACACTACCGCGAATTATTCGAAGACATCAGGAAGAAGGGATATTTAAAAGTGCGCGTTGACGGCGAAGTGAAAGACCTCGCTGCAAAAATGCAGGTTGACAGGTATAAAATTCACGACATCGAAGTCGTGATCGACCGCCTTGCAGTTACTGACGACATGAAAGTGCGATTGAGCCAGAGTGTTCAAAAAGCGCTACAGGTTGGAAAGGACCTGATGTTTATTCTGTTGAACGATTCGAATAAGATAGTTCAATATAGCAAGGAGCTGATGTGTGAAGACACCGGCATCAGTTATGAAGAACCATCACCAAATTCGTTTTCGTTTAACTCTCCATATGGATATTGTCCAAATTGTAAGGGTCTTGGTGACATTTACCAGGTAAGTATTGACGCAATATTACCTGACAGGGAATATAGCATTAATGAAGGTGCGTTTGTTCCACTTGGCGAAGCGCGTGAAGCATATGTGTTCAAGCAGGTGCAGCAACTTGCGCGTAAGCATAAAATAGACCTGAATAAACCTGTAAAGGATCTTCCTCAACGTTCGCTGAATTTGTTGTTATATGGTAATGAAGAAGGTGAAGGAAGCATTGATATAGAAGATTCAGACATTACCGGTGGAGGTGCCGTTTATGCCGACGAGTATGAAGGAATAATTCCGCAATTGAAACGCTGGTTTGCTGGCGGAACAAGCGAATCACTCCGCGAATGGGTAGAGCAATTTATGGAATTGAAAACCTGCCCTGTTTGTGAAGGTGCGCGTCTGCGCCGCGAGAGTTTATGGTTTAAAATCGATGGAAAGAATATCTCTGAACTCAACTCCATCAATCTCGATAAACTTATGCTATGGTTCGATGGTGTTGAAGACCGGGTAAGTGAAAAACAAAGAACCATTGGCAAAGACGTGATCAAAGAAATTCGTGAACGTTTACAATTTTTGCTCGACGTAGGGTTGACCTATCTTACGTTGAACCGCGCTGCCCGAACGCTCAGTGGAGGCGAATCGCAGCGTATCCGGCTCGCTACACAAATCGGTTCGCAGCTACAGGGAATAACGTACATCCTTGATGAACCAAGCATTGGGTTGCATTCACGCGATAATCAGCGATTGATAGATGCATTGAAAAACCTGCGCGACATTGGTAACAGTGTACTGGTTGTTGAACACGACAAAGATATCATGCTCGCATCTGACCACCTGGTAGATATTGGTCCGCGTGCCGGAAAATACGGCGGGCAAATAGTGGCATCTGGAGATCCAAAGAAAATTTATGCTTCAGATTCTGATACCTCGCGGTTTTTGTTTGGTGAAAAAACAATTGCGGTTCCCGGAACCCGCAGAAAGGGAAATGGAAAATTTATTGAAATAAAGGGCGCAACAGGAAACAACCTGAAATCCCTGAATGTAAAATTTCCTCTTGGAAAATTGATTGTGGTGACGGGCGTAAGCGGCAGCGGAAAATCTACACTGATAAATGAAACACTTTATCCAATCTTAAGCACGCATTGTTATAATTCAAAACCTGCAGCGCTTCCTTACAAAGATGTTAAGGGTCTTGATTCAATTGATAAAGTGATTGAGATGGATCAGTCGCCAATCGGCCGTACTCCGCGAAGCAATCCGGCGACGTATTGCGGCTTCTTCACCGATATCAGAACCTTGTTTGCATCGGTGCCGGAAGCGAAAATAAGAGGCTATACTCCAGGCCGGTTTTCATTCAATGTGAAAAGTGGCCGGTGCGATGTGTGCGAGGGCGGTGGCATGCGGGTGATCGAGATGAACTTTTTGCCCGACGTTTATGTGCATTGTGAGAAATGTAACGGACGCCGCTACAATCGGGAGACACTTGAGATCAGGTACAAGGGCAAATCGATCAGTGATGTGCTGAACATGACCGTTGATGAGGCTGTTGAATTCTTTTCTCCTGTGCCTTACATATTCCGGAAGATTAAAGTACTGCAGGAAGTTGGCCTGGGATATATAACACTGGGTCAGTCGGCGGTAACTCTGAGTGGGGGAGAAGCACAACGTGTAAAATTGTCTACCGAACTTGGCAAAAAAGACACTGGTAAAACTTTTTACATTCTCGACGAACCTACTACTGGTTTGCATTTTCAGGATATTCAACACCTGCTCAATGTGCTGAACAAGCTGGTTGATCGGGGGAATACGGTATTGGTGATCGAACACAACCTGGATGTGATAAAGGTAGCTGATCATATTATTGATCTCGGTCCCGAAGGAGGTGATGGAGGAGGAAGGATATTGTTTGAAGGGATACCTGAAGATTTGGTGAAGGTTAAGGAAAGCCATACGGGACGTTTTCTGAAACCGGAGCTGGCTAAATAAATTAAGGCATAGGGCAGAAGGTATAGGGCAGTTTTCTCACTTTTCACCGCTCACTTCCCAAAAAGCCGCTGCCGGCAAGTGTTCGTCGCCGGCTGCAGAGGATACTGGAATGGAACCAGATAGATTTGAAAAACCAATAAGCAGGTGCAGGGAGTGATTAAAAAAATCTTTAATGATCAGGGTACTTGGTAATAGGGAACGGACCAGGTGTTGACTCAACCGGATATTAGATTTAAATAATTTCCCTGCAGCTTACTGGATATTTTCAATTATGTTGTTTAAAAAATTCAATTCACTATTCACCTGATAGCAATCCGTCCATTGCCGATTCTTTCATCATCACAAAACACGTCAAACAGGTAAAGGCCTTTTGCGAAATCGCTGATGTAGGTGGTTTGTTTGTTTCTTATTTCACGTTGCGTCACCAGGTGACCATCTATGTCGAAAAGGTATAGCTGGTATACTTTGCCACTTTCTCCCTTGACAGAAAAGAATAACACCTTTTGCATTGCATCGGGGTATAGCGATACCTTATGTACTCTGCTGGTAATTTTCTTTTCAACGAGCATGGTGTCGTTGTTCGCTGTACCTGGAGACGTTGCATATGAGTTGGCGGATACTAATAATGCACACACCAGGAAAATCAGCGCAACCAGTATAGACAGGATGAGTCGGGATAATGACGCTTTCATTAAACGGATTCCGGGTTTACTATAGAATATTGTTTTGATTGTGCTACTGGTCTTTTGTTGCAGTCATCTACTATATAGTAATCAGAATCTGATGGGGCACGATGTTGAATTTCCCCACCTGTTGCCACTTCCCAGACGGAAACCGATTTTGAAGCCGGCAGAATAATATGCGTCGTTATTTTTTGGTGTACCTCTTTTGTCGCCGGCTGCAAATGCTCCGTTCGATTTATTTGCCATACGCTCTGCAAGCTGAGCCTGTGCAGCGGGCATATAACTATAGAACAGTGCCGGATCGATATAGTCTGTACTTACGTCGTCGATGTAATCTGTAAATGTCTTACGGTGCAGTATTTCAAAACTGATGTCAATCGCATCGTTGAGGAAGTATTTTACACCAACACCCATGGGCACATTCATTTGTGTGAGTTTGTATTCCTTACGATCCGGGTATTCAGCAAAACCCTGTCCTTCTGTGCGAAGGGGTTTAAGTTGAACCCACCGGTCTGAAACGGGATCGTATCCCAGGGGGTTATATTTGAATCCGCCAATACCGGCTACTACATAGGGTCTGAACTTGTGATAGGTATCCGACGGGTCTTCTTCCAGAAATAATAAAGGGTACAATTCTGCCATGAGCAGGGCTTCCGAGAACTTCGATTTGAAGTTTGAGTTTCTCATCTGCCTTGCTTCTTCGAGCCCGCCTTTGGGATCGATGATAGCGTCATCACCTTCGAGGGTTCCGAAGTTCAGTGCGAGGCGGAAAGCGAGAAATTCATTCGGGTGATAGGTAAGAAAACCTCCAACAGTAAGTTTGGTTGTTGGGAAATTGTTATCCTTAATAAAGGTGGTTCCTCTTCCCATATTTCCTCCGAGGTCACCAAGGAAATTTGAGGGGCCAACGGTGATCCCACCGTCCCAATAGGAGGCGGATTCCCTCATTTGGCTGAACGAACGGTTAGAGAATAACACCAGTAATAAAAGAACACAGGGTTTCCATACAGAATTGGGTAGATCCTGCTTCATGGGCATTAGATTTTAGTTTTCAACGGTCCTGGATTCCGGGTGTGACCCTGGAATGTTCCGGGCTACCAGCTATAAACGTTGAAGCAGGATGATTTTGTGTGTGAGGCTGAAAATAAAAAATCCTCCCGGGTAAACCGGGAGGATTTTAATATACAATGAGTTATATAAAATCTTAATAATCTCTGTTGTATCCGCCACCGCCGCCGCGATTGAAGCCGCCTTTTTTGTAGCCTCCGCCGCCGCTGTTTCCACCGCCGCCGAAGCTTCTCTTTTTGAAGCCGCCGCCTCCGCCGCCACTGCCCTGTGGTTTGGGCTGGGCTTCGTTGACGATGATCTTGCGACCGAGAACCTCAGATTCATAGAGGGTACTCAACGCATTTTGCGCTTCGGTTTCATCAGGCATCTCCACAAATCCGAAACCTTTGCTCCTGCCACTAACCTTGTCTTTCACAATTTTTGCGGAGGTAACAGAACCATATTGTTCAAACAGGGTTCTAAGGTCCTCATCGGTCATTTGCCATGAGAGGTTTCCTACGTAAATGTTCATTGTAACTGGTTTTTTAGTTCTATAATCCGATTATGAGAGTAGTTACTACAATGAACTGAGGAAACCGGATTTAAGGTAAGACACTACAGAACAAGAGAAACTAACTACAGTAATCTGAATTGAAGATAAGGAATATTTTATTTAACAAGAATATTCCTTACCCTCAATAGTAAATTATTCGCCAACCACTTCAAACTCAAGCTCCGTGCTGTTGCCGTTGCCGAAATCGATGGTTGCTTTATACGTACCCAGCTCTTTCACTTCGTCAGGAACATGAATCTTCTTACGGTCAATTTCATATCCTTTCTGCTCGCGGATTGCCCGGCTGATCTGTAAAGAGGTTACGGTACCGAATATCTTACCGCTGGTTCCTGTCTTCGCCCCAATCTTAACCGGGCTTTCTTTAAGCTTACCGATTACCTGGTTGATTTCAGCCAGCATCTTTTCTTCTTTCTTACGAACCTGCTTCATTCTTTCTTCAAGCTGCTTCAGGTTCGACGGACTAGCCTCCTGGGCTATTTTCCGCGGAATCAGGAAATTCCTTGCATAACCGTTGCGTACTTTAACTACTTCGTTGGCAGCACCAAGGTTATCAACATCCTGTATGAGTATTACTTCCATGGTGTGTTTACTTTAAAAGGTCAGTTACATACGGCAACAATGCCATCTGGCGGGCCTTCTTCACTGCCTGCGACACCTTACGCTGAAACTTCAGCGAGTTACCGGTGATGCGGCGGGGAAGCAGTTTGCCCTGCTCATTCAAAAATTTCTTCAGGAACTCGGCATCCTTGTAGTCGATGTACTTGATGCCCATCTTTTTGAACCGGCAATACTTCTTACGCGGCTTGTCGGCCTTTATCGCCGTCAGATACTTGATCTCATTCGATTTTGCCATGACTACGCTTCTGTTTTTTCGGTTCCTGATGTTACACCACTTCTCTTTCTTTCATTGTACTCGACGGCGTATTTATCGAGTGCAGTGATCATGTGACGCATCACATTGTCGTCACGCAGAAGCTGTATCTTCAGCTTCTCATTGAAGTCGGATGGCGCTTTATATTCCATCACCCAGTAGAGACCAGTGGTCTTCTTGCTGATGGGATACGCCAGTGATTTCAGTCCCCAGGCTTTATCATGCGAAACCTCGCCACCGCTATCGGCAACAAGAGTTGCATACTTCTTCTGAGCCGATTTGTAATCGTCGTCAGAAAGAACCGGGGTAAAAATCACCATCAATTCGTAATTCTGCATTACCCTGTTTTTGGTTAAAAATTATTTTAAGGGCAGCAAAGGTAATGCAATCCAGTGAATTTCAGGCTGTCCATCCCTGTTTCAGACGGTAAAACTGACATTTTTTCTTAATTCGTTGGTTTGGAGCGCTGTGGCATCCTCTTTGAGCCTCCTTCGCAAAAAAATACCGCATGCAAAAAGGATCAATCAGGGTGCATACAGAGAACATCTTCCCCATTATCAAAAAATTCCTGTACAGCGACCATGACATCTTCCTTCGTGAACTGATCAGCAACGCCGTAGACGCGACACAGAAACTTAAAACCCTATCCTCGATTGGCGACGCCAAAGGTGAACTCGGACAACTCGACATTACCGTAAAGCTCGACAAAGAAAAAAAGACCATCACCATCTCCGATAAAGGTGTAGGAATGTCAGCCGAAGAGGTAGATAAATACATTAACCAGGTCGCGTTTTCCAGTGCCGAAGAATTTGTGAATAAATACAAAGGCCAGGCAGAAGCCAACATCATCGGACATTTCGGACTCGGCTTCTATTCTGCCTTCATGGTGAGCGATAAAGTGGAAATTCTTACCAAAAGCTACCGCGACGACGCCAAAGCCGTAAGCTGGGAGTGTGATGGCAGCCCCGAATATTCACTTGAAGACGCGGAAAAAAACGAAAGAGGTACCGATATCATCCTCCATGTGAATGCTGAAAGCGAAGAATTTCTCGACGAATCACGCATACGAAACATACTCGACAAATTCTGTAAGTTCCTGCCCGTGCCGATTGTTTTCGAAGACAAACAGATAAATACTACCGACCCGGCATGGACCAAAAAACCTTCGGAACTCACCGCACAGGATTACCAGGATTTCTATAAAAAACTTTATCCGTACGGAGAAGCTCCATTGTTCTGGATTCACCTTAACGTTGACTATCCCTTCAACCTGACCGGGATCCTTTATTTTCCAAAAATCAAACAGAGCTACGAAATTCAGAAAGACAGAATTCAATTGTACAGCAACCAGGTTTTCGTTACCGACGAAGTGAAAGACATCGTACCGGAATTCCTGATGCTCCTGCATGGGGTAATTGATAGTCCCGACATTCCGTTGAATGTGAGCAGAAGTTACCTGCAGGGTGATCCGAACGTTAAGAAGATCAACAACCACATCACCAAGAAAGTAGCCGACAAACTCGAAGAAATTTTCAATAAGGAACGAAAGGAATTTGAAGAGAAGTGGGAGAGCCTTGGCCTTTTTGTGAAGTATGGAATGATGACAGACGACAAGTTTCTCGACAAAGCTTCGAAGTTCCACATTATGGAAGATGCTACTGAAGCAGGTAAATTTTATACCCTCGAAGAATACAAATCTGCAACTGAAGCTATTCAGAAAAACAAAGATGGAAAACAGGTTATTATTTATTCAACAAATCCTGTTCAGCAAGACGCTTACATCCAGGGTGCGAAACAAAAAGGGTTCAAAGTTGTAAAACTTGAAACAATTGTAGACGCAGCATTTATCAACCACATGGAGATGAAGTGGGAGAATGTACACTTCATTCGCGTGGATGCCGATATCGCCGATAATCTTATTGATAAATCTGATGCTGTTGAAAGCCTGTTGAGCGCCGATGAACAGAATAAACTCAAAGATCTGTTCACGTTTGAAGTTCCACAACTGAATGTTTCCGTAGAAATAAAAGGACTAAGTACAGAAGCACCCCCGGTGGTAGCAACACGGCCTGAATTTATGCGGAGAATGAAGGACATGTCTGCAATCAGCGGTCCAATGGGAAGTTTTTACGCAAACATGCCCGATGAAGTAACGATTACTGTAAACGGTAATCACCCTATCTACCAGAATATCCTGCGTGAAGAAAATACCGACAAGCAGAAGAAACTCACGCGTAACCTGGCAGATCTTGCATTGCTGTCGCAGGGTTTACTGAAGGGAAATGATCTCACAGGTTTCATTAACCGAAGCGTAGAACTTATGAATAATGACCAGAAAAGTAAAATAATCCTAGAGGCCTGATGGTTGTGATTCGCGGATGTCAATCACTTTAAGCTGAAGACTCTTCGATCCGTTCCATTCGTTCATATCGAGTGTGAATACAATATCTACCCGCTGTTTATTAGTGAGCAGCGGGTATTTATTTGCCATATTGAAAGCAATCCCGCTGATAACATAATTATCCTGGCAAACGGAAACACGCAGATGTTGTTCTTTAACGATCCTGGAATAACCCGAATCACAAATATTTTTCAAAACAAAAACCGGACGGCAGTTGCCTGGACCAAACGGTTCCATTTGCGAAACAATATTGTAGAACGATGGAGTGAGGTCTTTCAATTTTACTTCCGCGTCGATCAGCACTTCCGGTATCAGCAACTCGTCCTTTATCATTCCTGCTACCACTTCTTCGAAGCGCTCACGAAATGCAGAAACGTTGTCGGTTTTCATGGTCATGCCCGCTGCATGGAAATGGCCGCCGTATCCAAGTAACAGATCCTTGCACTGATGCACCGCTTCATATACATTGAATCCTGCAATACTGCGCGCGGATCCCGCCACATATTCTCCCGATTGTGTGAGCACAATGGTTGGCCTGTAATAATGGTCGATCAATCGGGATGCGACAATTCCCACAACGCCTTTATGCCAATGTGATTGGAATACTACTGTCGATTTTCTGGTGCGCCAGCTTTCATTTGCGTTGATCAGCTGTAAGGCCTCTTCGGTAATGGTTTTATCTGCTTCGCGACGATCGGTGTTATCCGAGTGCAGCATCTCTGCATATTGAAGCGCCTGCTGATAATTATCGGAAATGAACATCTGTACTGCCTTGCGCGCATCATCCATTCTGCCAGCGGCATTGATGCGCGGGGCAATTACAAACACAAGATTGCCAATATGCATTTCCCCGGAAACGCCACTTAATTGCATCAACGCTTTGATTCCCGGATTCGGATCGAAGTTTACTTTTTTTAATCCGTAGAAAACCATGACCCGGTTTTCATCGGTCATTTGCACAATATCTGCCGCTATCGCAGTTGCAACCAGGTCGAGATACCGGTGGGGATAATCCGGAGACAGTCCAAGCTTCGCCGCCAATGCTGTGATAAGTTTATATCCGACACCACAACCACACAGATCCTTAAACGGGTAATTACAGCCGCTTTGTTTGGGATTGAGGATCGCAGCCGCAGGCGGCAGTTCAAGATCGGGAAGATGATGATCGCAGACGATAAAGTCGATGCCAAGATCTTTTGCATAAGCAATCAGCTCAACCGACTTGATTCCGCAGTCGAGCGAAATGATAAGCGAATAGTTTTCGCGATAGGCAAATTCAATTCCTGCTTTCGAAATACCATAGCCCTCCCGGTACCTGTGCGGAATGTAGAAATCTACATTTTCGGGCTTATAGACTTCGTGTAAAAACTTTACCATACAAGCCACTGAAGACGTTCCGTCTACATCATAATCACCAAATACCAGGATCTTTTCGTTGAACTCGAAGGCATGCATTACGCGCTGCACAGCTTTATCCATATCTTTCATCAGGTAGGGGTCGTGCAACATATCAAGTGTGGGCCGAAAAAAGTTTTTGGCTTCATCGAAAGTGGTGATGCCACGCTGAACGAGGATTTTGCAGAGAACCGGATTTATTTTCAGGCTTTCGTGCAATGCAGCGCAGAGATGCGCTTCGGCGTTCAATATGTTCCAGCGTTTATGCATAACCGATATTCTCTAATGTTTTCTGTCGGTTGTGAAGCGGACCAGTTCTTCCAGCGCTTTGGTGGTTTGGTTCGACTCAAAGGTGTTCAGGATAGACAAGGCTTCGTCGCGGAAACTGATCATCTTTTCCTGTGCATACTGGATGCCGCCGTGCTTGTTCACCAGTTCTATTACCTCCCGCACCTTTCCGCTGTCTTTGTTATTATTCTTGACGATGTAAATTATCCGCCGGCGTGTGCCGCTGTCTACGTTGTTCAGTGTGTAAATGAGAGGCAGCGTAAGTTTTTTTTCTTTGATGTCGTTACCGGTGGGTTTCCCGATTGCGTCGTCACCATAATCGAAAAGATCGTCCTTAATCTGGAATGCCATGCCTGTCTTTTCACCGAAGAGCCGCATTCTTTCAGCGGTAGCTTCATCGTGCGATCCGGAAAATGCACCTGCGGCACAGGCCGAAGCCAGCAGCGATGCCGTTTTGTTCCGGATGATCTCATAGTACACTTCTTCGCTGAGGTTTAGCGACCTCGACTTTTCAATCTGGAGGAGTTCTCCTTCACTCATAAGCCTTACGGCCTGCGATAATAATTGGAGAATACGGAAGTCGCTATGATCGAGCGAAAGTAAAAGCCCTTTTGCAAGCAGGTAATCGCCTACCAAT
>JAFAGE010000169.1 GCA_023423015.1 Bacteroidota bacterium | reverse complement strand
GTGCGGTGTGGGTGATATGGTCTGTATGGAGCGGGACCGAGCCAGCGATCGTAGTCGAGTTCTGAAGGTGGTTTTTCCGGTGTAAGGTTTGTTTTGCCCACCCAATAGAACTTCCAGTCGAAGCCGGTGTGACGGCTAACGGTAACTTTTAGCGGCCATCCGAGTAATCCGCTTTCAACAAGTTTTTTAATGGGCTTCACGGTAGTGCCCATGCCGTAAAAATTATCTTCGAAACGGAACCAGGTGTTCAAGCGGAAAATACGGCCGTTCTGCTTTACGGCTTCCACTACCTTCTTTCCTTCACCAATTGTCCTGGTCATCGGTTTTTCGCACCAGATGTCTTTGCCGGCTGCAGCCGCATCAGCTGCCATGATCCCGTGCCAGTGTGGCGGCGTTGCAATGTGCACAATGTCAACCTCAGGAAGCTGTAGCAGTTCGCGGTAATCTGAAAAAGTTTTCACACCGTTGCCGATCATGCCTGCTGCTTCACGGAGGTGGCGGCTGTCTACATCACAAATAGCAACCACGCGTGTACCGGCGTAAGGAATGTGTCCCTTTCCCATTGCTCCTACTCCGATAATGCCTTTGGTGAGCTGATCACTTGGTGCGATAAAGCCTTTGCCACCAAGCACATGTCGCGGAACAATGGTAAAACCGGCCGCAACGGCCAGGGTGTTTTTCAGGAACCTGCGTCTCGAATTTTGGTTCATCTCTTTACTATCGATTTAAATTTTCTGAGAAAAAGAAAATACAATGTAATGAGAAATCCCCTTTTGCCGGCCGAAAACTCTTATGCAATCGTTTCCCTGAACATGGTAATCGTTCGTTGCCAGGCAAGTTTTGCCGCAGCTTCATTGTAGCGTGTAGGTGCCGTGTCGTTATGAAAAGCGTGTTGTGCGCCCGCATAAACAAACAATTCATACTGAATGTTGTTGGCTTTCAATGCCTGCTCATACGCGGGTATTCCCGCATTCACACGTTCATCCATCTCTCCATAATGTAGTTGAATCCGTGCTTTGATCTTCGGAACGTCTTCCACAGCAGGCTGCCTTCCGTAAAATGGTGCAGCAGCTTTCAGGTCGGGTGCATTTACAGCAAGCTGGTTTGCCATCGCACCTCCCCAGCAAAAACCAACGCAGCCCACTTTTTTGTTTGATTCTTTACGGGAACTGATATACGTAATTGCAGCCAGAAAATTATTCAGGTTGGTGTGCGCATCCAGCTTCCCGATCAGCTCGCGCGCTTCATCTTCGTTTTGCGGAGTTCCGCCTGTTGCAGAAAGTGCATCGGGTGCAATTGCGAGAAAACCATCTTTGGCAACTCTTCTTGTTACATCACGAATATGCGGATTCAATCCCCGGTTTTCATGGATAACGATCACCGATCCGAATTTCCCCTCCTTCTTTGGACGAGTTACATATCCTTTCATCGTTATTCCGGCAGCACCGGGGTATGTTACTTCTTCGGTGATGATGTCTTCGTCGTTTTCTGCAACAACTGCTGCCTTTGCGTAATTCACTTCAAGCAGGGGATGTACAGCCATCGCGGCTGCCGTGCTACCAGTGAGCTTCGCAAGCCTCGAAAGAAATTCTTGTCTCGACAGGGGTTTGTGCGTGTATTCGTCGAAGAGATTGATGATTTGTTGATTCATGGCGTGCAATGTTTATTTGGCATAAGGCATAGGGCATAGGGCATAAGGCATAGGGAAGAGGGCAGGTGGCAGATGGCAGGTGAGCAGTAATCCACCTTCGCTAAAGCTCTGGTGGACGTCTCAGTCTCCTTCTTTCAAAGGCCGCCCTTCAAGCCATTCTCTGAATGCCTTCCCATTCTCATGACTAACAATTACCGCTTCTACCGTTGCCGGTTCAAGTTCCAGGGCGAGGCGGCTTTTTGCGAGGGAGCGTATTTTTCTGATCGCGTGCTGCTGAACAATGAATTTACGATTTACGCGGCGAAATAAAAGCGAATCGAGTTCTTCTTCCAGTTCCTGCAGCGTTTGGTGCACAACCAGTTTTCGTCCATCGTTCTGCACAAGAAATACAAGTTTGCGCGAAGCGTAGAAGTATGCAATGTCGCTGAACTCCAATTGTACAAACTCATTTCCCTTCTTTACAAGAAATCGCCGCGCAGGTTTTGTGGAACCTGTTACCAGGTCAAGGTAGTTTTTTTGGTAGTAGTCCTTTACCTGCCGGTATTTTACAACAGCAGAAAGAAGTCTTTCCTTGCGAATAGGTTTGAGCAGATAATCGATGCTGTTGTGCTCAAATGCTTTCTGCCAGTATGCGTCGTATGCTGTTGTGAAAATAACAGGGCAGGTTACGTTTACCTGTTCAAATAATTTAAAAGAGTTTCCGTCGCTCAATGCAATGTCCATAAACATGATATCCGGGAAGCTGTTGTGCCTGAAGTAATGCACAGCGTCTGTCACCGATGTGATGGTTTGCACAACATCTACACCGGGACAAACATCGGCAAGAGCTCTCTTAAGCTTTTCCGATGCCGGCCGCTCGTCTTCCAGTATCACTGCCGTCATGATCGTGATGATATTATAGGTAACGAAACTTTAAAATTCTGCTCATCGTTTTCAACGGCGATGGACTTGTTCATGATGAGCCGGTACCTGTTTTCGAGATTTGAAAGTCCTGTTCCAGGTTTTATAAACCCGGCATTCCGCAACTGCAGATTGTTCGAAACGCTGATTCGTCCCGGTTCATGTTTAATGTGAATCGTAAGTGGCGAGCTTTCACTCATGCGATTGTGCTTCACTACATTTTCTATCAATATCTGAACAGATATCGGAGGCAGAAAACTATCTCGGGCTGCTTTGCTGTCTACTTCGTTGACCAGGACGATAGCCGATTCGAAACGTTTTTTCAGCAACGCGAAATACTTTTCAGCAAACTCCATTTCGCCCGAAAGTGCAACCAGGTCAACCGACTTGTTTTGTAAAATATACCGGTAAACATCAGCAAGGTTATCGTTAAACTCCAGTGCCTTTCCCGGAGCTTCCTCTATTAAATGCGATAGAGTATTAAGCGAGTTAAAAAGAAAATGCGGATCGATCTGGCTGTTAAGTGCCTGCAGTTCTGCTTCCGTTTTTGCTCGTTGCAGTTGTTCGCTTTTTATTCTTTCATTTTCCGATTCCTTTACCAGGAAAACTGTTTCATAGGTATGCGAAATAAAGATGACGCAGATAAGAATAATAAGTGTAGACAGATAAATGGTATTCCACTCCACCAGGCCATCATGAAAAAGGTGATACCATCCGATATGAAGCACAATGCTCACCGGTACTGTGTAAAAACAAATCGCGATGAGTAATGCAATGATGCGTTTTACAGGATTGTTGAACCAGTCGAAGTAATCGCGAAGGGTGAATAGAAAATACCGGTTGCCCTGCCAGATGACAAATGCTATCATGATGGTGTAGAGGAATGCGCTGGCCATCATGTATGGATGCATACCGCTGAAGTGCATCATTCCGGTAAGAAGGGGAATGATGATGCCAAATGCAGGGATTAAGACAAGCCTGAACCTGGTGTCGTCAATTCTGGTATGCTGGTTCATCCGTATTTCTTCCGGTTTCATCCGGTTTCCGGGCGTACCATTTAAATTAAAGAATAGATTCGGTATTAAATAATTTACTCATGCAGTCAGACGCAATTAACTGGCTTGCGGTAGTTGCCGCTGCCTTATCCGCCTTCGTGCTCGGGGGCATATGGTATTCGCCCCTTTTGCTCGGAAACCTGTGGATGAAAGAAAACCGCTTCACCACCGAAACGGTGAAAGCAGGTAATAAAGGAAAGATATTCGGATGGTCGTTGGTATTGTCGCTGATCATGGCTGTTAATCTTGCCATGTTTCTCAACAGCGCCGACATGAACTTAGCCCTGGGCCTCACCTACGGTGCACTTGCCGGGGTTTGGGCGTTCTGCGCCATCGCCATTGTAGCCCTGTTTGAGATGAAAGGATTGGCGTACATCCTCATTAATGGAGGATACGCGTTGGTTGCCCTTGCAGTTATGGGAGGAATTATAGGGGGATGGAGGGGATAAGGCAGATGGCAGGTGGCAGGTGAGAACGGAGAATGGAGAGCGGAGAGCGGAGAGCGGATGCATTATCTAACCTTTCACCGCTCACCGCTCACCTTTCACTTCTCACCTCTCACCTCTCACGTCTGCCGTCTCACGTCTTACTTGTTTTCAGTCTGTGCTACTGCTCCATTCTCGATGTACCTGATCTGCACTTTGCGGGTAGTATCGGAAGCTGCGGGATCACCGATCAGCAATGCCGTATACACACGGCCCTTCTGCAACGAAATTGTTCTGCTTGCAGAAATGTTTCCATTGTTGTTTACTGACACATCAAGTGAACCTTCGTTAACGGCTACAAATGGCGACACGGTTCTGAATGACGCAGTTGCATCAAACACTGGTGTTCCGCCCTGTGTAACATTAACGCGTGGTGCGCTCGAATCGGGGATCGCATTGATATAACGCACATATGCTTTTTCTGCAGAAGCAGTGCTGTCCACTTCATCTTCTACCACAACCGGTGTGTATACGCCTTTGTTGCCGGTAACGAAAACAGAGAACAGTTTATCTACTGCAAAATCGAAATTACCTTTTGCAAGGATGCTGTCGCGGCGGAAATCATACACGGAAAGTTCATGCTGCCCCGCATAAACGCGCCGATAGCTTCCACTGAAATTGGTGTAGCTGAGTGGTGTAGAAGTAAGCAGGTTGCTTGATAAAGCAAGCCCGATCGCATCCTGGTCGGGTGCGAGATTCAAAACCATTACACCCGATGCAGGTGGTGGCGGTGAATCGTTCAGATCCTTATTACAAGCTACAAGTAAAGCAGATAATCCTGCTACAACTACAAACAACGAAACAACTCTGCTGAATGAAAATGTTCTTTTCATAGTTTGAATGAATGATTAGTCTTTTAATTTGAAAGATGATCAGTTTTCGTAAGCACACGTTGCTTTGGGAGATAAAAAAGCCACCAGGATGCCTGGTGGCCGGCGATCCTCTCGCCTCAGTTATTTTTATGAAAAATCCTGGTTAGGCGATACTAACGGGATGTTTCCATGAATTGACTGTTGATTTCATGAATACCTCCTTTTCTTTGGTGAAGGTGTAAAATTACTGCAGCGCGTTGAAAGAAATAAAGGGAGTTTAAGTTTTATAGTTACGTTAACGAAGACATAGGGCATAGGGAAGTGAGCGTTCTCCGCTCTCGTTCTCCGTTCTCCGTCCTAATAATTTCTTCTTCTTTGTATTTCCGGTTTCAATGCAGGGGCGAATGCGCGGATGAGCAATAATCCTGCAAAAAATCCACCGATGTGAGCGGCGTAGGCAATTCCGCCTCCGGCAGCTGCCTCGCCCAATGCACCAAAGCCGCTGACGATCTGCAACAGGATCCACAATCCTAATACCACAATGGCAGGAACATTAAGGAAAAACCAGAATACAAGCACCGTTACCTGGCGTCGTGGAAATAGACTGATATAACCTCCGAGTACACCTGATATCGCACCGGAAGCTCCGAGACTTGGAGCAAGCATGTCTTGCCCCACTATAAATGTGCTGAACACATGCGCCAGCGAAGCAATAATGCCGGTGAGCAGATAAAACAATAAATATCTCACATGGCCCAGGCGGTTCTCGAGATTATCGCCAAAGATCCACAGGTACAACATATTTCCTAGCAGGTGAGCCCAGCCCCCATGCATAAACATAGAAGTGATTAATGTTAGCCACACTGGCGAAGGCGATACCTGTAAACCGGGTAACACATACTGCTGCCCGGTAATCATGTCTTTAAGGTGTTGCTCTGCCGTAACAATGTCCCGGCCCGAAAGAATCTCTGCGGGCACCGTCGAGAATCCCATAGTGAAGTACAGGTTACTGCCCATGCCCTGGAAATAGAGGAACACTATAATGTTTAAAATGAGAAGCAGGTAGTTAACAAATGGCGTCCTGCTACGGTCTGAATTGTCGTCGGCTATGGGAATCACTGGCTGTTTATTGTTCCTGAAAAGTATGCAATTAAGAAGCCACTGCAGAGGTGAGCGGTGAAAAGTGAGCGGTGAAAGCGCCCTCCCTACTCCGCCCTATAATTCTGCGCCACAAAACTTACAAAACTTCGCATCTGCATCGTGGCCTTCGCGGCCGCAGGAGGGGCATGCACGATTGTCGGGCTTTTTGGAACGGGCTGCTAATGCCATTTCAGTGGTCACTATACCCGTAGGCACGGCAATGATGCCATATCCCAATAACATGATAAAACTTGCGATCAGCTTGCCCAGGGGCGTTACTGGCGCAATATCACCATAACCAACTGTAGTGATGGTCACGATTGCCCAATACACCGATTGTGGTATGCTCGTGAATCCATTCTGCCTGCCTTCTACGAGGTAGATGATGGATCCGAGAATAACCACCGCAGTAAGTAAAACAAGAATAAAGATGCTGATCTTCCTGAGACTGTTTGAAATGGCAACTGACAGGAAACGCATCTCCGAAAGAAAATGCACGAGGCGGAATATCCTGAATATTCTTAGCAGCCTTAATGCACGCAAAACCAGGAGCGATTGTGAACCAGCAATAATAAAACTGAGGTAAGTAGGAATTATTGCAAGAAGATCTATCAATCCCAGCACACTGAATACATACCTCAGCGGCCTGCGAATACAGATTAAACGAAGAATATATTCAATAGTAAAGATGATGGTAAATACCCACTCAATGATGTAAAACGCATCTCCATACTGCGCATGGAGTTGTGATACGCTGTCGAGCATCACAACAAGTATACTAAGGAGAATAAAGGCAAGTAGCACCACATCAAACAACTTACCCGCCGGTTTATCCGACTCGTAAATGATTTCGTGCAATTTCATCTGCCACTTACTGCCTTCCGTTTCCTTTTTTGATTTCATATGAAACGAGCAGGTTTAAATGATCCGCAACAATGGCAATTGAAAGTAAGCAGAATTCATCAACTGAACTTCAATCCTCTTTCTGCAAGTTCTTTTTTAAGAACGGGAATAGCAGAAGGGCCGATTCCATGAAGGGATAGAATTTCTTTTTCTGTTTTTGCAGCTACCAAACCGGGCTCAATTAATCCGGCATTCTGCAATGCGCGCCGTGCAGGAGCCGAAAGTTTTGCCATAAATCCATCTGTAGGTTTTTTCATCGATTCGCAAATGGGACAAGCAGGACAATCACTGCTCTTGTAGAACTGATGACCCTGTGCGCAGGTTTTGCGTGTTCCGGCTGCTTTGCTCATGCAGCTAATTTACAAAATCAACTTTCTTTTACACGAGGCGAAGTGAATTCCTGCTAAACTGGAATGGTGCATCAGCCTCAGTACGCCTGAATTGTTCCAGGAAATCGAGCGTGAGCACCTCCATATGCCGGGGTATCCTGGAAAGAGGCACAATAAATAAATTCTTCGGATAAGAAGTTTCGCCACCAACACCGATAACCACAAACACGGTTCTCAATGAACTACGTTCATAATTTTTATATTTCTCAATCTCATCAAAAGTAGCCCACATTACTCCATTGTTTTCAAAATCGCGCATCCACCGGCATTCAATAGCGAAAGGAACTACTGCTGTGTTCTCCTGGTAATCAAATTCAAGAACAGGATTGATGTAAGCGTCGTGGCTGATGTCGCGGCTCCCTTTCCAGTAAAACAAATTAAATCGCGACATGTCGCACCTTGCCACCACGTATTTCTCAAATTCGAATGCGGCAACTGCGTCCCTGATTTTTGCTTCAGGCGATTTCTCAGAATAATAAGGAAGTAGTGGTGAATGGCGCCGCAGCTGGTTTCGGCGTCGGATGATAAACGCCAGGAATAATATTGTAACCGCACACGCTGCCCCCACCACGAAATGATTCAAATCCAATGGGTCCAGGTTTGTTCAATTAACGGCAAACCTCCCGATAAAGTATGTGGCGTTATTCTTTGAGGCTCTTCAGGTATGCAATACTCTGCCGAACCTGGTTGTGTACATTGCTGCTTTCGTCTTCGATGAAATAGTGCTGAACTCCTACCCTCTTCGCTTCTTTTAATATTTCAGGTATGTTGAGTTCCCCTGTTCCCAATGCCACGTCGTTGTCTTCATCAGTCAAACCCGTAAGGTCTTTGGGTGTTCCTTTCTTTAAATCTTTCAGGTGCATCAGCTTCCATCGGTTGCCGTATTTCCTCAACAGTTCTGCAGGATTGGCTCCGCCAAAATGCATCCACATAATGTCCATTTCGAACGACACGTCTTCGGGTTTGGTGTTCTCGAATATGTAATCGAGCAGGGTTCCATTCTGGTATGGTTGCAGCTCGTAGCCATGTGCATGATAAGCAAGTGTAACTCCCTGGCTCTTCAAAACCTTTCCGGCACGGTTAAATACCTCCACCGCCTTTTTTGCATCATCGAGATTAAACGCCCCTCTCTGGTGAGGAACCCAGGCGCACATCACGAACTTTGCTCCCAGCTTTTTTGCGCGCATCGCAACAGAATCGGGAGCACGGTCCAGTTCTTCAAATCCTGCACCTGTCGACACCACTTTCATTCCCCTTTTCTCACACATTTTGCGAAACTCTTCGGGCGACACATTTCTCGTGCCTCCACCCTCAATTTCTTTAAAGCCCATTGCCTTCATGGTATCAAGCGTTCCTTCGAGGTCTTTCGGAATAAACTT
The DNA here is from genome assembly GCA_023423015.1 of Bacteroidota bacterium. Classification (GTDB taxonomy): domain Bacteria; phylum Bacteroidota; class Bacteroidia; order Chitinophagales; family Chitinophagaceae; genus Flavitalea. The sequence goes on along the minus strand of JAFAGE010000169.1, from coordinate 2,576 downwards.
GCGGAACGAATATGTTTGAATACCCAGTGGTGCAGTAAATAAGGGTTTGCCGGATTGAGCCAGCAACTCGGGAGTCGTAACGAAAAACACAAGTGTTGCTACCAGCAAGCGGCAAAGGGTGCCGACGCTAAATCGGCGGTGAGACCGGCTTCGCCGCGTATCAGCAAATGGCAAACGGCAAGCGGCAAAAACTCTATTCACATTTTGATTCATAATAATAACTATTGTAGCGTGACTAAATATTTCCTTTTTTTAATTCTTCTACTGCATGATTAGCTGCCCTGGCAGTTAGGGCCATAAAAGTAAGTGTTGGATTTTGTGTGCCGGTCGACGTCATACAAGCACCATCGGTCACATAAACATTCTTACATGCGTGCAATTGATTATACCGGTTCAGTAACGATGTTTTTGGATCGTGACCCATACGCACACCTCCCATCTCATGAATATCCGATCCCGGAGGGGATTTGGAATCTTCGGCCTTGATGTTGGTGAAGCCGGCATTTTCAAACATTTCTTGCATCTGCGCCATGTAATCTTCCACCATCCGGTCGTCGTTTTCACTCCACTCGCATGATACAATTAATTGCGGAATACCGTACTTATCTTTCAGATCTGCGTGTAATCGCACATGATTCTTTTCCAGGGGCACACATTCACCCATCATCCAGCTGCTTATGTGCCAATTGCCGTATTCGGGTTCCAATATTTGTTTGGTGAGCGCTACACCGATAACGTCATTGTTGTTGTTGAAACCTCTTCCACCTCCCACTCCAACTGCATAACCCCGCAGGAAGTTCATTTCCTGCTTACGAACATTCCTGAAGCGCGGAATATAACTGTGGCTTGGATTTCGTCCATCTGTTCTTTTATCTGTGAAGCCGGAGTAAGAAGCATTAGCTCTTCCGCGATAGTTGTGCCACGAAATGTATTTGCCTAATAAACCATTATCGTTACCCAATCCGTTTGGAAAACGGTTAGATGTTGAATTGAGCAAAATAAGATTGCTGTTTAATGCAGATGCATTTACAAACACCACGCGTGCAAAATATTCTACCATTTCCTTCGACTCAGCATCAATCACCCGCACACCCGATGCACGTTGTTTTTTTTCATCGTAAATAACAGAATGAACTACTGAAAAAGGACGCACGGTTAAATTACCGCTTTTCATGGCCCATGGCAATGTAGACGCATTGCTGCTGAAATATCCGCCATACACACAACCACGATTACACATTGCCTGGTTCTGGCAACGGGTTCTTCCCTGCTGCACATGAACTTCCTGCGGATCCGTAATGTGTGCACAGCGTGCCTGTATCAGATAACGGTCTTTATACTTTTCAGATATGGACTTTTTAAAATGGTCCTCAATACAACTCATCTCAAAAGGAGGCATCACTTCGCTGTCCGGCAGCACATCAAGATTGTCTTTTGCCCCGGCAACGCCAATAAATTTTTCAACGTGCGCGTACCAGGGTTCAATGTCTTTGTAACGGATAGGCCAGTCTACCGCAAAACCATCGCGCGCAGGACCTTCAAAATCGAAATCGCTCCATCGTTGCGTTTGTCTCGCCCACATCAGCGATTTTCCACCCACATGATATCCGCGTACCCAGCGAAAAGGTTTTTCCTGCACAAAGGGTTGTTCGTCGTCTTTTAATGCAAAGGGCAATGTTTCTGCGCGCAGAAATCTTGCACCCTGGTAATTCTGACGCTTTGCCAGGGTCACGCTTCCGCGATATTCAAATTCCCACGGTGCTTTTGAAGCTGTGGTGTAATCCTTTCCGTGTTCAATCTGCCGGCCCCTTTCAAGTACGAGTGTTTTAATTCCTTTATCGCAAAGTTCTTTTGCTGCCCATCCGCCACTTGCGCCGGAGCCAATAACAATCGCATCGAAAGTGCGCGACGCTACGTCGCCAAATTTATCCGGCATAGTTATGCTTTAACAGGAACGCAACCATGATAATATCCTGGTGCAACTTTATAATGAAGATAATCCTGCATCACCTTTTGCGAAGTGGTAAAGCCCCGCACCGTTTCCCTCTTTATGGTATCGAAAAATTCATTGTCTTTTTTGTCGGACGATTCTTTCAATTTCAATAACAGGCTTTGCCGTTGCTCAAGCGTGCATTTTGCAAAGGAAGAATTGTGTTCCTTTTTTGCAGCAGTCTCCAGGCTTTCCAACTTCTCTTTTATGTTGCTTCTTGCTTCTTCTTCGTAACAGTCGTCGAATAGTTTCTGAAGAAAGGCCGGTGTTTCTGTCGACAAAGCTCCTACTCCACTTACGGGAGGCACGATGGCATCTGCGGCTGCGGCAAGCAACTGCTGTTGAGATGCACTGAAAGAAGTGGGGTGAACGTTCGCTTCGCTCATGCCGCAGGAAACCATCCATGCGGGCAGTGCAATTAAGCTACCTGCTGCAAGCGAGAGATGTTTGATGGCGTGTCGCCTGTTCATGCCATTAAGATAATATTTTTCTATCTTTCGCCATTAACCATTTAGCGGTCACCACATGAATCGTATTCTATTTATTATCGTGCTCTTTATCCTCGCGTCGTGCAATACGGATACAG
>JAFAGE010000363.1 GCA_023423015.1 Bacteroidota bacterium | reverse complement strand
GTATCTGCGATTTTTTCAAACTTTCAAAATGGTCGTAGTTAACTGTGTTCTTTGCAATAGAAATGATCAACCCGTCAACACGATGCTTCTTCATCGTTTCAACAATCTGCTTTTCCCTTTCTTCACTGTCGTGCGACTGACCGAGCAACACCGTATAATTGTTTTTGTATGCACTGTCTTCAATTCCGCTGATCGCTGTAGAAAAGAAAGCCTCCGAGAGTTCGGGCAGAATTACGCCAATCGTAAAAGTTTTTCTTTGCTGAAAAAAAATCGCTGTCTGGTTAGGTTCGTACGATAGTTCACGTGCGAGTTCTTTAACACGCATTTTGGTACGCAGGCCGATACTTGGATGATCGTGCAAGGCGCGCGATACAGTGGAAATTGAAATATTAAGTTTTTTCGCAATCTCCTTGATTGTAGGGGGTTTGAGCGACATGGTTTCTAAGGTAACACAAGCAGCGCAAACATTCCCGTACCAGGCATCAAAAAGCAAGCGCTAATTTTGGCGCTTAACCTGAATATGACTAATTTTTCCCACTCATTCTAAATTTCATTTATCATGCAGCGCACGAAAGTGGCAATCCTTGGCGCCGGATTTATCTCCGACATACATCTTGAAAGTTATCACAGGTTCATCCCCGAAGCAGAAGTAGTTGCAGTGTACGCCAGAAACAAAGAGCGCGTAGAACAATTCGCAAAAAAGCATAACATACCACAGTTCTACACCAACCTCGACGACATCATCAATAAATCGGGGTGCGAAATCGTAGACATCTGTCTCCCTAACTTCCTTCATCATGAAGCTGCAATTAAGGCAGCCAAAGCACATAAGCACATTATTATCGAGAAACCTCTTGCAGTAACTCTTGAAGAGGCCGACGAAATGATCGCCGTTTGCAAAGAGAATAATGTGAAACTCATGTACGCCGAAGAATTGTGTTTCGCACCGAAATATGAGCGCGTTCGCCAGTTGGTTAACGAAGGTGCCGTAGGCGAGATTTTCATGCTGAAACAGGCGGAAAAACATTCCGGTCCGCACTCAGACTGGTTCTACGACATTAACCTCGCCGGTGGTGGCGTACTGATGGATATGGGTTGTCACGCTATGCAATGGTTCCGCTGGATGACAAAAAACGCGAAAGTGACAAGCGTGTTTGCAACAATGTCCACCGTATATCATAAAGGCCGTACCCAGGGAGAAGACAATTCTGTTGTAATTGTTGAATTCGAAAACGGGGTCACCTGTGTTGCAGAAAACAGTTGGGCAAAACACGGAGGCATGGACGATCGTAGTGAAGTTTATGGAACAGGTGGTGTTGTATACGCCGATCTGTTCATGGGCAATTCCGCCATTTCGTACAGCAAACACGGATACGGATATGCTATGGAGAAAGCAGACACTACAGTGGGATGGAGCTTCACCGTATTTGAAGAAGTTTTTAACCAGGGATACCCGCACGAATTGAAACACTTCGTAGACTGTGTACGAAACAATAAGGAACCTCTTGTTACAGGAGAAGACGGACGAGTGGTACTGGAAATACTTTATGCCGCCTACGCCTCAGCTGGCCAGGGTAAAAAGATTTCTCTTCCTTTCAAAGCCAACGTGAAAAAGCCGATCGATCTGTGGCTTAATCCAAACAAATGATTGAAGGTAAAACTATCGGTATCGACCTGGGAGGCACAAATGTTCGGGCAGGATTGGTTGTTCATGGAAAAGTGCAGAACATCCTCTCCCGGAAACTCGATAAAACAGGCAGCGCCAGCGAAATAATTATTCAACTCTTTGAGCTCACCGATCAACTTGTTACCGAACCTGTTGACGCCATCGGCATCGGTGTGCCGGGGCTTGTGAACCAGGAAAGGGGAATGGTTTTCGATGTGTTGAATATACCTGCCTGGAAAGAAATGCCGCTGAAACACCTCGTTGAAGAACGTTACCAGGTGCCGGTACTGGTAAACAACGATGCAAACTGCTTTGCACTTGGTGAATATTATTTTGGAAAAGGTTTAAAGGGAGGTAACCTCGTTGGCCTCACTATTGGTACCGGATTGGGTTCGGGTATTATTCTGAATGGAAAACTCTATTCCGGAAAATATTGCGGAGCAGGAGAATTCGGAATGATTGACTATCTCGACAACTTCATTGAATACTACGCCAGTGGACAGTACTTTAGTAATGTTTACAAAGTAGACGGTGAAGTCGTTTTCCAACGCGCAACAGGAGGAGACGCGGAAGCATTAAAGATGTATTCGGAAATGGGCACGCACCTCGGAAACGCCATCAAAACCATTCTTTATGCGCTCGAAGCAGACCAGATCATCCTCGGAGGATCGGTGCGGCACGCATACCCGTTTTTTGCCGATGCCATGTGGCAACGTATTCGGACCTTCGCATACAAAGAGGTAATTGATAAACTGGCTATAGAAATTTCGGAACTGGAAAATAGCGGCATTTTAGGCGCCGCCGCACTTCACTACGACAGCCTTCAAAAATAAGATCGTTATGCCTGGAGACTCTGCCAATATAAATACAAAAGCGGTTCAACAAAATACTTACGATGCAATAGTAATCGGCTCCGGCATCAGCGGTGGTTGGGCAGCGAAGGAACTATGTGAGTATGGTTTAAAAACGTTGGTACTCGAACGTGGCCGTAATATCGAACACAACAAAGACTATCCCACTGCCACAAAAGCGCCATGGGAGTTCAAATATCGTGGACAAATGAGCCGGCAATTCCTGAAAGAAAATCCGCTCATTTCGAAAGCTGCAGGGTTTGGCGACGACACCGCACACTTCTTTATTAAAGATGCCGATCATCCATATATCCAGGAGAAGCCTTTCGATTGGATCCGGGGATACCAGGTAGGTGGTAAATCTTTAACATGGGGGCGAGCCTGCCAGCGATGGAGCGATTACGAGTTCACTGCACCCGAACGTTTTGGATATGGTATGTCGTGGCCATTCGGATATAAGGAAATTGCTCCCTGGTATTCAAGGGTAGAAAAATTCATCGGTGTTTGCGGAACACGCGATGGACT
>JAFAGE010000235.1 GCA_023423015.1 Bacteroidota bacterium | reverse complement strand
GTCTCACGTCTGCCGTCTCACGTTAATGCATTCTGTCTCCACGCACTTCTAACCCTTCTATTACACCCGCCTCATAGTCCAGCCATTCTTTCCATCTCTGGCGCACTTTTTCTTTTTCAACATATGTTTCGGCGAGGTCGATGAAGAGGTGGTAGTGCCCGGCTTCACTTTCCATAAAACGGCGGTAGAAGTTGCGCAGATATTCGTCGTCGAGACCTTCGCTGAGGCGCTTGAATCTTTCGCAGCTCCGTGCTTCTATGAGGGCGAAGATCAGGAGCCTGTCGAGGAGCACATCTTCAGCACTTCCCCCCTTAACCTGGAACTCCATCAGTTTGTTTACATAAAGATCTTTGCGCTGCCGTCCGAGGTTCAGCTTGCGGCGTTCCAATTCTGCCAGAACCAGGCGGAAGTGGCCCCATTCTTCGGTGACGATGGGGGAGAGTTCCTTTACGAGCTTTTGCTTCTCAGGGTATCTCTGTATAAGCGAAATGCAGCTCGTGGCGGCCTTTTGCTCACAATATGCGTGGTCGGTCAATATATCTTCAAGGGAAATAGAGGCAAGGTCTACCCAGCGGGGATCGGTTGGTAATTGAAGTCCGAGAATATTTTTTGTATCGTGCTGCATCTGCTAACTGTATATTTATCGAACAATTGGTCGGGGCCAAAGATATGAATGAAGATTTTCTGCAAAGAAAACTGAGGCAACGTCACGAAAGCAACAGCTACCGCGAACTGAGAACGGCAGTTGGTATGACCGATTTTTGCTCAAACGATTATCTCGGAATAGTAACACGCAGATTAATTAGTGTCGGCAAAGAAAACGGTGAAGACCGGTGGACGGGTTCAACCGGTTCCCGGCTAATATCCGGCAATTATCCGTTAATTGAAGAAACCGAACGTACCATCGCCTCATTTCACAATGCTCCCGCTGCACTGCTTTTTAATTCGGGTTATGATGCCAACCTGGGACTGCTGGGCACGGTTCCGCAGCGGAACGACACCATCCTGTACGATCAGCTTAGTCACGCGAGTATCCGCGACGGAATACGTTTAAGTCACGCTTTCACCTTTTCGTTTGCGCACAATGATACTGATGATCTTGAGAGGAGGTTGCAGTCGGCCAGCGGAAACATTTTTGTTGTTACCGAGTCCGTTTTCTCGATGGATGGCGATATTGCCCCGCTTGATCAGATCGCAGATCTCTGCGACAGTTACGGAGCGAAGTTAATCGTGGATGAGGCACATGCTACAGGAGTAATTGGGAAAAGGGGGGAAGGTGTAGTACAGAAGATGGGCCTGGACCAGCGTTGTTTCGCGCGAGTACATACTTTTGGAAAAGCATTGGGTTGCCACGGTGCAGCTATCCTGGGTTCAGATTTGCTGCGTCAGTACCTGATCAACTTCAGCCGGCCTTTTATATATACAACAGCAATGCCAACGTCGGCTGTGCAGGCAATTGCTGAGAGCTATCGCATATTTCCTGCCATGGAAACGGAACGTGAACAACTGGGCAAACTGGTGCAGCAGTTCAGGGCACACAAAGAAGAATTACGTTTGTGCAACAGTGTTACTCCTATACAGGGAATTATTATTCCTGGTAACGATAGAGTGAAAGAAGTGGCAACCCGCCTGCAGGAAGCGGGAATCGATGTACGTGCCATTCTGTATCCTACTGTGCCGAAGAGTATGGAACGTTTGCGTGTGGTAATACATGCATTTAATACAGAGGACGAGCTCACGCGCCTTATTCTTATTTTAAAAGAACTTCGCTAGTTTTAGACTATGAAGGTTGTTTACTTTGCCATTTCGCTGGTGGTTACACTTGCCGTAATCATTGCGCTCAATTCAACCTTCGGTAAAATTCCTGCGTTTGGTCCATTTCTCAGTCCGCAACATGGCTTCTGGCAAAACGCCGAGCCGGTAGAATCTGCAACCGACGACGTGACCGATGCAGCCATTTCTGCCGACGCAGAAGTTTTTTTCGACAACAGGATGGTGCCTCATATTTTCGCCACCACTGAAAACGACGCTTATTTCGTGCAGGGATACCTGCACGCGAAGTTCCGGTTGTGGCAAATGGAATTCCAGATCATGGCGGCGTCGGGGCGACTTTCAGAAATTCTCGGCGCTGGTCCTGATAGTGCCTACCTGAACAATGATCGTAAAATGCGGCGGATGGGCATGGTGTATGGCGCGAAAAAGTCGTTGCAGAAAATGGAAACGGATAAAGCTACCCGTGAACAGCTGGATGCATACACAGCCGGGGTAAACCACTACATCGGCAAGCTCACCACTTCTTCACTGCCTCTTGAATACCGGTTGTTGAATTACGTGCCGGAAAAATGGTCGAAGTTGAAAACCGCGCTGCTGCTGAAATACCTGAGCATGGATCTTACAGGCGATGATTCAGACATTGAGTACACGAATGCCCGCACTTTTTTCAGTGAAGACGATTACAACAAATTATATCCATTGATCAACACTGATGCGGATCCGATTATACCAAAAGGCACAACTTACCGCGAACCTGCGGTGAAGGTTAAAGTTCCTGATAATGCAGACTCTGTTTATTTCAACTGGAAAAAAACTGTTGAAGTAGAAACGGCTGACATCGAAAAGGACAATGGAAGTAATAATTGGGCTGTTGCCGGAAGTAAAACACAGAGCGGCCGGCCTATGTTGTGTAACGATCCGCACCTCGGGTTGAACCTTCCTTCGCTCTGGTATGAGGTACAGATATCAACACCGCAGTACAATGTGTATGGAGTGAGTTTGCCGGGAGCACCTGCAGTAATTATCGGCTTCAACGATTCGATTGCATGGGGTATTACTAATGGTTCAAGAGATGTTCTTGATTATTACAAAATTGAATTCCGCAACGAAGATCATGACGAATACTTATTCAATAACCAATGGGCGAAAGCCGAAAAGCAGGTTGAATCGTATGTGATAAAAGGCGGCGGCGTTTTTTATGATACAGTTGCCTACACAGTATTTGGTCCGGTTGTTTACGATGAAAAATACAACGGTTCCGGCCGCGTAGGGTCTTCGATGAACCTTGCCATGCGATGGAAAGCACACGACCCATCCAATGAATTCAAGACCATAAACCTGCTCAATAAAGCACGAAATCTCGGCGAGTACGAAAAGGCGATTTCATATTTTCAATGCCCGGGTCAGAACTTTGTATTTGCAAGCAAGTCGGGCGACATTGCTATCTGGCACCAGGGGCAATTTCCCGCAAAATGGTATCGGCAGGGAGATTTCATCATGCCAGGTACCGATTCAACGTACATGTGGAAGCGCGACATTCCGCAACGCGAGAATCCAAATCAACGTAACCCCGCACGTGGATTTGTAAGCAGCGCCAACCAGATTCCTGCCGACACGAGTTATCCCTATTATCTCAATACCGATTACGATGTTTACCGCGGTTTTGCTATCAACCGGTTCCTGGCGAATATGAATAACGCAACGGTAACGGATATGCAGAATCTTCAGAATGAAAACCTGAATACGTTTGCCGAAACCACATTGCCGATATTGTTTCAGCAGACGGACAGCTCAGCGCTGAATGAAAAAGAGAAGAAATATTTTGATATTGTGCGCCGTTGGAATTTCCGCAACGATAGCGAAGAAGACGGTGCAACCATATTTGCCGTCTGGATCGACTCACTGCAGCAGCTGGTGTATGGTGATGAATTTGCCGGAATTCCAGGGCCAACTGCCAAACCGCATGTGGCGGCATTGGTCGACCTGCTCAAAAAAGATTCTGCTTTGGCGTTTATTGATGATGTTAAAACGCCGCAAGTGGAAACTGCAAAGGAAGTAATAACAGCTGCGTTCCGGGCAGCATGTAAGTCGCTGATTAAAATCGAAAATGAAGGTCGACTTTCATGGAGCCGGTATAAAGACACAGGCATTCGTCACCTGCTAAGGATGGAGCAACTAAGCCGTTTCCATCTCAAAACCGGCGGAGGTGTACATGTAATTAATGCTACCAAACAGTATCATGGACCTAGCTGGAAGATGATTGTGCATCTTACCGACGAAGTAGAGGCATATGGTATCTATCCGGGTGGCCAATCCGGGAACCCTGGTTGCAAGTCTTATGATGAATTTGTTGACGATTGGGCATCCGGAAAATATTATCGCTTGTGGATGATGAAAAGAACCGAAAGCAGTGACCGTCGCGTGAAAGGAAAGATCAGGTTCAAAGCCCAATAAACATGATAACTTGAAATTCTTTTTATCCATACTTTTATCTGCGTTGCTGGCTTATGCCTGCGCATTGTATCTGCCCTGGTGGAGCATTGCTCTTGCCACCTTCACTGTTGCATTGATCATTGTGCAAAACCCATTGGCATCGTTTCTCGCTGGCTTTGTTTCCCTTTTTCTGCTTTGGTTATTCCTCGCCGTACGGATTAATGCTTTGAATGACGGGATACTGGCTACACGAATCAGTATGATAATGGGATTCGGTCCGTCTACCTTCACACTCGTATTAATTACGAGTGTAATAGGAGCCGTTACAGGAGGCCTGGGAGCACTTACCGGCACCCTCTTCCTGCAGATGGTAAACAGGCGCTAAACGCTATCCATTTGCCCGTATCAGCCGTTTCAGGATGGATAATTGCCTGTTTAGCGTTACCTTTGCCGCGAAATTTTGTTCACCAGGCAAGTGTCCTTAAAATTTCCATATTAATGGCAGTATTACATAACCGGGTTTCCCAGAAGGAACTCAAAGAACGTCTGTACCGCGAAACAGAACCGCGCAAGACAATTTCATTTTACAGTTATTTCCAGGTTGGCGATCCAGCGAACTTTCGCGACGAACTTTACAAAAATTTTTCTGCTTTAAATGTCTTTGGCCGCGTGTACGTGGCACACGAGGGCATTAATGCGCAGATAAGTGTTCCTGCACCAAATTTTGAAGGGCTGAGAGAATATCTGAACACCATTGATGGTCTAAGAAATATTCGTCTGAATGTGGCAGTCGACGACGACGGAAAATCGTTCTGGGTGTTGAAAGTAAAAGTGCGTGAAAAAATTGTGGCAGATGGCATTGAAGATCCGGAATTCGATATGAGCCGCAAGGGTAAGTATGTAAATGCCGAACAATTCAACATTCTGACCGATGATCCTGATACGGTAGTGGTAGACATGCGTAATCACTACGAATATGAAGTAGGGCATTTTGAACGCGCCATTGAAGTGCCAAGCGATACATTCCGCGAACAATTACCAATGTCGGCTGAGATGCTTGAAGAGCATCGCGACAAAAACATTATCATGTATTGTACAGGGGGTATCCGTTGCGAAAAGGCAAGTGCATATCTTCTGCATCGCGGATTCAAAAATGTATTTCACCTCGAAGGTGGAATCATTCACTATGCGAACACAATTAAGGAGAAGGGACTTCCCAATAAGTTCAGGGGTAAAAATTTTGTGTTCGATGAACGGCTTGGTGAACGAATTACAAACGACATCATTGCTCATTGTCATATCTGCGGAAAACCTGCAGACACACACACCAATTGTAAAAACGAAGCCTGTCACCTGTTGTTTATCCAGTGCGCTGAATGTGCGGAGAAATACAACGGTTGTTGTAGTGAAGCCTGCCAGCAGGTTTATCAATTACCCGAAGAAGCGCGTAAACAATTACGTAAAGGCCGTACAAACGGCCAGATGATCTTCAACAAATCAAGAAAGCGAAAGAACACCGAGGCGCCCGAGTGATGCAACAATCCGCTTATCCGTCTCTTCCTGGCTTAAAGCCTGAGGATTGAACTTTTCACCAATCACTTTCTCGTAAAGTTCAATATAGCGTTTGCTGATGGTATTGATCCATTCGTCGCTCATGTGGGGAACCGTCTGACCTTCTTTGCCCATAAAGTTGTTCGCGATTAACCATTCGCGTACAAACTCTTTGCTTAGCTGCAATTGGCGTTCACCTTTCGCTTGTCGTTCTTCAAAACCATCCGCATAAAAATACCTCGATGAATCCGGGGTGTGAATTTCATCCATCAGGTAGATTTCGGTTCCAATTTTTCCAAATTCGTACTTCGTATCTACCAGGATTAGTCCCTGCTTACGCGCGAGTTCACGTCCTCTTTCAAAAAGCCCGAGCGTATATTTTTCAAGAATTTTCCAGTCATCCTTACTTGCGAGTCCGCGCGCAATAATTTCTTCCTTTGAAATGTCTTCGTCGTGCCCTTCTTCGGCTTTCGTGCTTGGCGTAATAATCGGGGAAGGGAAGAAGTCATTTTCTTTCAAACCGTCGGGCATTTTTACACCGCAGAGTTCACGTGCACCGCTTGCGTAAGTTCTCCAGGCGTGACCCGTAACGTTACCGCGTACCACCATCTCAATACGAAAGGGTATGCATTTTTTACCGATAGAAGCATTTGGCGCAGGTGTATCGACAAGCCAATTGGGGCAGATGTCTTCCGTTGCCTTCAGCATGTAGGCTGCAATCTGGTTTAATACCTGTCCTTTGAAGGGTATGGGACGAGGTAAAATTACATCAAATGCTGAGATCCGATCCGATGCGATCATCACAAGCCATTTGTCGCTTATCGTATAAACATCCCGTACTTTTCCTTTGTAATACTTTGTTTGACCGGGAAATCGGTTTTCGTTCATTAGCCGAAGATACCAAGCTTTATGTGATCATAAATTTTTCCAAGATTTCCACTTTCTTTATTTTGCTGGTACTGAACCAAAATCGAGCCACATGAGAGTTAAGATCCAGTCCTGGTTAGCAGTGCCGTTTTTCTTGATAACTTATCTTACCGGCTTCTCCCAAACCACTACAATCACAGGAATTATCCGAAACGCCAATACCAATGAACCTGTTCCGGCAGTTTCAGTGTTGATCAAAGGCACCTCAACCGGAACTTTTTCAAACGAGCGCGGAGCTTTCACTATCACGAGTAACCGAAGTTTGCCGCTTACGCTATTAATTTCTTCGATCGGATTCGAAGAGCAGGAGGTGACTGTTTCAACATCATCACCAGTTGAAGTGAAACTTTTACCGGGAACCAGCCTGGGTGTTGAGGTAGTGGTTTCTGCCAGCCGCGTGCCCGAACGAATTTTGGAGTCGCCAGTCTCCATCGAGAGAATCAACAGCGCCAATATTATTACTTCACCAGCAACCGGCTACTACGATATGCTGCGGCAGATCAAAGGAGTAGATCTCGTTTATTCAAGTCTTACGTTTGCCACCCCCAGCACGCGCGGGTTTAACGGCAGTGGAAATGCGCGCCTGAATCAGTTGGTAGATGGAATGGACAACCAGGCACCCGGCCTGAACTTTTCCGTGGGGTCTGTAGTAGGTGTAACCGAGCTCGATGTGGAAAGTATGGAACTGCTTCCCGGCGCTTCTTCTGCATTGTATGGTCCCGGCGGTATGAACGGAACCATTCTCGTAAACAGTAAAAATCCCTTTCGGCACCAGGGATTGAGTTTCCAGGTGAAAACGGGAATCATGCATGTAGACAAGAAGCAGCGCGATAAACCAGGAGCATATCACGACTGGTCGGTGAGATGGGGACAAAAGGTGTCGGAAAAATTCGCATTCAAGATCGGTGCACAATTCATTCAGGCTAAAGACTGGATTGGAACCGACAGAACAAATTACCAGGCAGGTGATGTTTCCCAGAATGAATATGGAAACGTAAAGCCTGGAAGCCGTACCTCCGATCCAAACTACGATGGAGTAAATGTATACGGTGATGAAACCACCTTAGACATGGCTGATCCTTCTCAGCCAATACTGGGACTTGTATCCGAAGGCATCAAACAACAATTACAAACTGAATTGCCGGAGCCTTTACTCAGTGCAGCTTCGGCGTATCTTGACTCTACAGCGGGTTCGTATAATAATTTTGCGATATCAAGAACTGGTTATGATGAACGCGACGTACTTAACAACAATACCGTAAACGTTAAGCTTTCGGGTGGATTGTATTATAACATCACCGACAATATCCAGGCTTCGTTGGTGGGGTACTGGGGAACAGGAAATACAGTTTATACTGGTAGTGACCGCTATTCCCTGAAAGATCTGAAAATTGGCCAGTATAAACTTGAAGTGCGACATCCAAATTGGTTTGTACGTGCATACACCACGCAGGAAAATGCCGGTGAATCGTACAATGCCACGATAACAACACGCTTGTTTAACGAAGAATGGAAGTCTAGCAATGAATGGTATCCGCAATATGCCCAGGGTTTTCTTACATCAAAAGTATTGCCCTATGTACAGGCACTGGCAGGCGGAGCACCATTCGTACCGATTGCCGATGATGCTGCACACCAGGGAGCACGTGCGTTTGCCGACCAGGGTAGACCAGAACCAGGTTCAGAACGTTTCAACACGCTATTCGATAAAGTGCGCGCAACACCCATTTCACAGGGAGGTGGGTTGTTTCTCGACCGAAGCGATCTTTATTTTGCTGAAGGCCAATATAATTTCAGTAATATCTTAAATGTGGCCGACCTGATAGTAGGTGCCAGCTTTAAACAATATGTTCTTAACTCACAGGGAACATTGTTCGCAGATACTGCAGGTCCGATCCGCATAAATGAAGCCGGCGTGTATGCACAACTTTCAAAAGAATTTCTGGAGGGAAAATTGAAAGTGAGCGCATCGGGACGTTACGATAAAAATGAAAATTTCGACGGCCGCTTTACACCCCGTATCACCGCAGTTTACAAAGTTGCGGAAGACCACAACATCCGTGCTTCGTACCAGACAGCATATCGCTTTCCAACTACGCAAAACCAATGGATAAACCTGGTTATCGGTGGAGGAACAGTACTGATCGGTGGCCTGCCCGAATTACGTGACTTCTACAACTTCGATCAGAATAAAGTTTACACAGTGAATAGTGTGCGCGCCGCAGGCATCGCCATCGCAACAGGTACGCCGCCTGAACAGGCATTCGCAATACTTGAGGAAAGACAGTTCGCCGAATACAAACCTGAAATACTTCAATCATTTGAACTCGGATACAAATCGCTCATCAATAAAAGGCTGTTGATCGATGCTTACGGTTATGTGGGATCGTACGAGAACTTCCTGGGCCGGACAGTTGTGCTTCAATCGTTGATCCCGGGTGATCCTTCCGGTTTATTCAGCTCAAATACAAGGCGGTCTATTTCAGTGGCGATAAATAGTGAGAACAAAGTTACTACCTATGGTTTTGGTGTAGGTGCCGACTTATTACTCGATCGTAATTTCGTTGTTAACGCCAACGTATCTTCCGATAGAATTAAAAACGATGATCCCAGTTTCATTGCGTTCTTCAATGTGCCGGCTTATCGCCTGATGCTTGGTTTCGCAAATACCGGCTTTGGTTATCAGAAACGTTTTGGCTTTACGATCAACATGAGAAACCAGGATGGTTACTTCTATGAAAGTGATTTCCGTCAGGGTGAAATTCCGGGATTCACCACATTCGATGCGCAGGTGAGCTACAAGTTCCCCTCGTCGCGTTCAATACTGAAACTTGGAGGCACAAATATTACCAACAAATACTACAGAACGGCATTTGGCAACCCGGAGATAGGAGGAGTGTATTACCTGAGCTTTGCGTACAACGTTTATTAAACGATGGCTATACGTTGAAGCGGAAGTGCATCACATCGCCGTCCTGCACAACGTATTCTTTGCCTTCAATACGCAGCCTTCCGTTTTCACGGGCAGCAGCTTCTGAACCATA
Source organism: Bacteroidota bacterium (assembly GCA_023423015.1). Taxonomy (GTDB): domain Bacteria; phylum Bacteroidota; class Bacteroidia; order Chitinophagales; family Chitinophagaceae; genus Flavitalea. The sequence continues at coordinate 8,287 of JAFAGE010000235.1, read as the reverse complement.
TTGAATAAAGTCGTTGTAAGATATCACTTCGGCTTTTATAAAACCTTTTTCGAAATCGGTGTGTATCACACCCGCTGCCTGCGGCGCTTTCCATCCTTTGTGAATGGTCCATGCGCGAACTTCCTGTACGCCCGCAGTGAAGTAAGTATTCAGGTTAAGAAGTTTATAGCTTGAAGTGATCAGCCTGTTCAGTGCAGGCTCGCTCATGCCATATTCTTCCATGAACAGCTGCCTGTCGGCAGGATCTTCCATTTCTGCAATCTGCGCTTCAATGGAATTGTTCATCACGATTACTTCGGCCATTTCATCCTTCACGGCATTCTTCAGCATTTCTGAAAATTTATTGCCGGTGTGCATCGAAGGTTCATCTACGTTAGCTACGTATAATACAGGTTTTTCGGTGAGCAGGAACAGGTCCGCAACGGCAACCCGTTCTTCTTTCGACAATTGCAATTCACGAATGCTCTTTCCCTGTTCGAGGTGAGATTTGCAGCGAAGCAGTACGTCGAGTTCTGCCTTCATTTTCGGATCGGTGCGGGCTTGTTTTTCAACGCGGCCGATTTTTTTATCCACGCTATCGAGATCCTTCAACTGCAGCTCGGTATCTATGATTTCCTTATCACTTACAGGATTGATTGCACCTTCGTCGCGCAGGATGTTTTCGTCTTCAAAACAGCGAATCACATGTATAATGGCATCTACTTCGCGAATATTCGCCAGGAACTTATTGCCCAGTCCTTCACCTTTGCTTGCTCCGCGTACTAGCCCGGCAATGTCTACAATTTCTATTTGGGTAGGTACTACGCGGTTTGGATTAACAAGTTCTGCTAGTTTGTTGATCCGCTCGTCGGGCACGTCTACCAATCCAACATTCGGTTCTATCGTGCAGAACCGGTAATTGCTTGCCTGTGCCTTTGCGCTGCTGCTTACCGCGTTAAATAATGTGGATTTGCCCACATTCGGTAAGCCTACTATCCCTGCCTGTAATGCCATAATTGATGCCTTAATTTAAGGGCGCAAAAGTAGGCATTATTCGCCAATGGATTTATTTGAATAGTCTTATTATCTTGAACGCTAATAACCCGTTAAAATGGCTTTAAGCAGGATCTGGTCCGCTTTTATCATTATTGCAGTTCTTGTCGCCGGTGTCAGGTGTTTTGTTTTTGATGAGACGCAGATTTTTTCATGGATGGTGGTCGGTAAGGCCAGTGATCCCGCGAATCCCCTGAAAGTTGATGGTATAATAGAAACCTGCTGGGTTGCTGTTGAAATATGCCTTCGGCTGATCGGTATATTATCGTTGTTTATCGGTTTTATGAGCATCGCCGAAAGGGCAGGAGGGGTACGATTGCTTTCACGTATCGTGGGACCCTTTTTCTCCAGGTTGTTTCCGCAGGTTCCTGCCGGCCATCCGGCAATGGGTCACATGATCATGAATTTTTCCGCCAACCTGCTAGGCCTCGACAATGCCGCAACTCCATTTGGACTTAAAGCGATGGAAAGCCTGCAGGAGATCAATCCTGATAAAAACCGCGCTTCCGATCCGCAGATCATGTTTTTGTGTTTACACGCAGCGGGTCTGAACCTGATCCCCGTTAGCGTTATTGCAGTTCGTGCTTCACAAAATGCCAGCGATCCCACCGATGTGTTTATTCCCTGCCTTATCGTAACGTTCGTGGGCACGATGGCCGCGATGCTTATTGTATCATTCAAACAAAAAATAAACCTTCTGCAGCCGGTGATCCTATTATGGATACTGGGTATTTCTGCTGTGATTGCAGCACTGGTGCTCTACATTGTAACTCTCAATGCTGCCGGTATTCAATCATTTTCGGGTATTTTAAGTAATGGCCTTATCCTTCTTGTATTTCTTTTGATTGTTCTGGGAGGAGTTTATAAAAAAATAGATGTGTTCGATGCATTTGTTGCAGGAGCAAAAGGCGGATTCGAAACTGCTATCCGGATCATACCTTACCTGGTGGGCATCCTGGTTGCAATAAGTATGTTGCGCAGCAGCGGTACATTCGATGTGGTGATAACATCTGTGAAAACATTTTTCGCCTGGCTCGGCGCCGATACCCGGTTTGTGGATGGATTACCAACTGCACTCATCCGCCCACTAAGCGGCGGAGCTGCCCGGGGAATGATGGTGAGTACGATGACTACGTATGGACCTGATTCATTTGCCAGCCGCCTGTCGGGTGTATTCCAGGGTGCTTCCGACACCACGTTTTACGTAATTGCCGTGTACTTCGGTGCCGTTGCAGTAAAGAACACGCGTTATACCATCGGCGCAATGTTATTGGCCGACCTGGTTGCAATAATTACAGCAATTTTTGTGGCGTATTTGTTTTTTGGATAATATGCCGGGAATGTCATCTTTCACCTTTCACGTCCATCGAAGCTTCCGCGAAGGTGGATCACGTCTTACGGCTCACGGCTCACTTTAAAGTGAACCTCACGCTCAAAGCAAAGGCGTCCGGAACAAAGTCTATATCGGGAATGATGTTCAGTTCGGGCTTCCAATCGAGGGAAAGATTAATGGGAACGTTTTCAAATTTATAATCAAGGCCAAGTATGCCGGTGGGCCCCAGGTAAGTGTCGTTGTCCTGGAACCCGACAAATGCGCCTGCGCCATACATCCACGAAAGTTGGGGAATGTTCAGCGGCTTGTGTATTTCAACCAATGCCCCCATTCCAAACCGTGAACCGAACGAAACAAGGCCTTCTACAGCCGTGCGGTCAGTAACAAAATATTTACCAGTAACTGAATTGTTCAACGTAGGAGTGGAGTTGCTGAGTCGCACTCCAAGTGCAAAACGATACGCCTGTGCAGAGGCATCCTGCGATATCGCGAGTAAGAAAACAACGATACAGACAATAAGCGGACGTTTCATATGTGGTTGAAATTTGCGTAACGTTTCTTTATATTCAGCTTGTATGCGTTGTTTTGGTTTTAACGAATTATTTCATCAGTTACCGATCAGCTCAAATTTTGTCTTTGGCCTTTTTGCTTCATGCCATTGAAAACTTCTTAGCCTGGTGTCTTCTTCCGAAGCCTGCCTCAATGGTAACATCGTTCCGGTTACAGCACTGATAAATACTACGCGATTTAATTCTTTATTCTTGAACCGCATGTCAATGATGTCGGAAGTTGCTTTGTTTACCCCGATAATCTTCTCCTGCTCATCTTTCGCATAATAAATGCTTTCAGCATTTCCTTTCGATCTTATGTAGTCAATTTCTCCTTCCGTAAAATACCCATAAATCCTGTTCCCCTTCACCTGGTTGTACATGTTTTCGCCTGTTTTATTCACCATCAGACCATTTTCGAATACGTACAACTGGTTGGGTTTTTTATTTTTCGTGTACATGTAAATTGTATCACCCGTTACCTGGCTTGCGCCCGACCAAACTATGGGTTCACGAAACAGGCGGAAGATAGAATCCTTTCCCGAGTAGAAAAGACTGTCGCATACAGCCTGTAATGAGTCGGAAAATATACGAACATTAAAGTATGCTTTGAAGTAGCGGTCTGCGCTATCGTTCGCATTTGTCGCCGTTGTTCTATCTTTTTGAAGGCTCGCCCTGGTTGATACGTTTGTAATTTGTTCCGACCCGGCTGATGTATCACCTGCTATTTTTGAAGAGTCTTCAACGCCTGCTGAGCCGGTGGTATCCGGCAGATCACTTAGCCTGCCCGAATAGAGTGTATCGGCCGAGATAAACGTGCTATCGTTTTCCTGTTTGATGATCATTACCGGTTTTTCAGTTGCCACCATGCTGCCGGTGATCCTGTTCGATACGATAGAGTTTGCCAGCACGGATACGCCTTGTGCTGTATCCCGGAAAATGGCGCTTCCGGTAAGTATACTTATGCCCGTGTTGTCGTCGGTGTCGATTTGATTTGCAATTATCGTCATCGGTCCGTCAGTAATCACCGGACGTTTTCCAAATGAGGCAAACTTGTTTTTCAGATCGTAAAACCCTTCGCTTGTAACAATCGTTCGTTTTGCGCTGTCAACGATTTTTGTTTCTGTTATAAAGGTTGCGATTTCGTTTGTTGTATTGTAAAGCAACGAGTCGGCTTCAAGATCGTACTGCGGATCTTTCAGTTTTACATTGCCGCGGAAATAAACATCCTTGATGTCTGCATAATAAGTTGCTTCATTGCTCGTCAGCACACTTGTTCCGTTCACTACTTTACCGCCCTGGCGGTAAATGCCAATTTTATTATTGACATCATACTCCAGTTCCTCTGTGTAGAGGTTACTTTTTCCATCAGTAAGCCTGACGTTTTTGTTGAGAAAAGCAATTTTGGGAGTAGTATGGTAAAGAAGATAATCCGAGTAGGTATGTATGCTGTCGTTATCATTTATGTGCACATGACCAAACGACTCAACTACACGATCTCTGCGGTTATATACGGTGCTGTCGGCATAGAAAGTAGTCGTTCCCTGCTTCAGAGCCACATTACCTACCATGAGCAATAATTCTGTAAGCGAGTCAATACGCTTGAAGCCGTACCGGTTTGCGCTTAGAATCTGCACAACTTTAAGGGTGTCGCTCCTGTTGAGCGAATCTGTGGCCCGTTGCCCTTGTGGCGTTGGCGTTACCTGCGAAAAAACGGAAGTGCTGATAAAAAGTGTGAACAGCAGAATGGCGCAGCGCTTCATTTTACCTGCCGGTGCGCGTTGAATCATATATAATAGGTTCCAGAATCGGGCCATTCTTCGTTTTCTTTCCGAATACCGAAATGCTTACGTAGCGCTTTGGATTTACACGGATATCATCGAGCAAAGTAGTTAAACTGCGGTTTGTCATCCTGAGTTCGTTGTACAATTGGCGATCATTTAACAGCATGCCAATCGATCCGTTTTTGCTATTGATCGTGTTGATGGTCTGCTCCAGTTTGCTCATTGTGCTGGTAACCGTTTGCAAGGTCTTTTGAATATCGGCATCCGCGAGGCTCTGTGTTGTGCGTTGCAGATTGCCCAGGGTAGTGTCAATCTTCCCGCTGTTCTTTGCGAGCGTACCGGTCAGTGTTTCAATATTTTCCACCGTGTTACCAAGCGATTCACTTTGCGCGGCGATCAACCTGTCGAGTTGTTTCGAAGTAGAAGTAAGATTGGCAATGATGCTTTGAAGGTTGCCTTGTGTATTAGGGTCCAGAACTGCGCTGAACTGCCGGATGAGAACATCGAGTGAGGCAAGTGTCTTATTAATGTTTGAGATGGCAGGGTTCAGGCTTTGCGTGATTTCATTCATAATGCCCACCTTGGCTGTCGATACCAGCGTGTCGCCGTCTTTGATATACTCAGTGCTGTTACCCATCATTATCTCGAGCGAATTGCTTCCAAGCAGGTCGCTGTTGATGATGGCTTTTGAGTTAACTGGTATATTGATGTCTTTATTGAGATTGATGGCAACTACTATGCCTGTGAGGTTGTTATCTTTCTCCTGCATTTTGGAAATCTTTCCCACCTGCAGGCCTTTTATATACACCGGATTTGATACCTGGAGTCCTTTTATATCGGGGAAAACAGAATAGATGAGGTCATTTCTTTCCGTGAGGTTACGCCCCTTCAAAAAATTGAAACCGAGGATAAGGATCACTATGGCTATTGCGGTAAGGGCGCCTACTTTCGTTTCATTGGAAATCTTCATGAAATAAAGTTAAAAGTTAAAAGGTAAACGGGTAAAAGATTTTCCCTCTTACCATTCAACCTTGTCTTATGGTTCACTGGTGATTTCCGTTTGTGGTTCAGCAGGAGGTGCGCCCTTTCCTTCCGTTGCCTGCCTGTACTTCTTTACTGCTGCTAGAACGTTTTCGGCTACTTCGTTCTGGCCTTTTTCACTGTTAAGATAGTCTTCATCCTGGCGGTATGTAATAAACCCTGTTTCTACCAGGATGCTGGGCATGGATGTGGCCTGCAGCACCCAGATGCCTTTTTCATTACGTTGTTTTACCCCGCGGCTAAAGCGGCCTTCTCCAATAAACGCTTCTTCAACAAAGGAGGCGAGAAGCAAACTTTTATCGAAATACCTTTTGGTCCACAACAAAGCCTTGGCTTTAAATTCGGGATCATTGATGTTTGGTGTGTACTCGGTTGAATCTTCAAGAACCTCCGGACTATTCACATCACTACCGATGAATTCCTCCTTTTCATCGCTACGGTCTGCAGCCCATATATAGGTCTCCGTACCATGCGAAGGATTGTCGGTATAATAAACGGTATAACGTGGAACCTTGCGGGTTTTCTTTTTACGATTCTTGCCTTTGCCCACATAATAAGTCTGGGTTCTGTATCCGGCAAATTTGTTGTGCCTGATCTTTGGCGCAGCATTCACATGTATGGAAATGAAAAGATCGCCTTTGTTTGAATTTGCAAAATCGGCACGCCAACGGTTATCAGTATACACATCTGTTTTCCGTGTATACAAAATTTTCATTTCCGGAAATTCTTCCTCCAGGCGTTTGCCGAGCTTTAAGGCAATATCAAGACAAATATCTTTTTCATATGAATAATCCCCTTTGGCTCCTGTAGCTTTGCCCCCGTGACCTGCGTCGACTATAATGGTACGCAGCTTCGCCTGAGAATACGCATCGGTGAACAAACCTGTAACAAATATGACGATGAAGAGCGGTGAGAGTAAGAATATTTTCAGCTTGTTAATCATAGTGTCCAAATCATTTTCATGCAGGGAACATTCACATAATCTTAATGCATTAATGGCTATTTTTGACCACTACCTACTTATGAGCGACGGACGCAAAAATAGTTCAAAATCCACTTCAGCGCGGCTTTTATGTGTCCTACTTACAATAATAACGGTGTCTGTCTTTGCTAACGATGCATCTTCAAAAAAATTTTACAAGCCTTTAACTCATTATAGCGACACAACCATTCCTGCAAATCGCAGCAGCGACACAATACCACCCGCTGTTGATTCGTTACCGCGGCTCTCAGATTCGATACCGGTTTCCGATTCGGCCCGGCTTGCCGGCGACAGCCTTGTGGCAGTAACCGATACCCTAAATGTTCAGCTTTCCAAAGATTCACTCGACGAACCCATCAGCTACAGCGCGTCCGATTCAATCGTTTTTGTAATACCCGAAAAAAAAATCATTCTTTTCTCACAGGGTTCTGTGAAGAAGGGCGATGCTGAGCTTTCAGCTGATAGCATCGAGATCGACCAGGAAACACAAATGGTAATCGCAGCCTCGCGACTGGATTCTACCGGGCGCATGCGGGGCAAACCAAAAATGGTGCAGGGTGAAAGCCCGATGGAGGCCGATGTGATTCGATACAATACCAAAACACAGCGTGGTATAACGTCAAATACCATCACCCAACAGGGTGAGATATTTATACAGGGCGAAAAGGTGAAACGGATGTCGGCGACCGACTACTTCGCATACCGTAGCCAGTTCACCACCTGTAACCTCGATACCCCACACTTTGCATTCCGAGCAAACAAGATGAAACTGGTGAACCAGAAACTTGCAGTATCTGGACCCATTCACCCGGAATTTGAAGGCGTACCGATTCCCATTTACCTGCCATTCGGAATTTTCCCGATTTCACAGGGCAGACATTCCGGATTCCTCCCTCCACAGTTCACCGCCAGCGACCAATTCGGACTCGGTCTGCAAAACATGGGATACTACAAAGTGATCAACGACTATATAGACGTAACCCTCCGCGGTGATGTATACACCTATGGGGGTTGGGCTATTCACCTCACACCTCAATACCGTAAACGTTATCGCTACAATGGGCAGCTTAACTTCAATATGCAGCGCACGCGGCTTTTGCAGGATAATGCGAAGAACGAATTCAGTGACATACGCACATTCAATGTGCAATGGGGACATACAGTCGACAGCCGTGCAAGGCCCGGAACCAACTTTAGTGCAAACGTGAACTTCGGTTCAACCAAGTATAACCAGCTGGTGCTTGACAACCCCATTCGTCCTTATAATAATATCTTGCAGTCTTCGATTACGTATTCAAAAACCTGGTCGAACTACAACCTTACAGCGAGCGCAAACCACAACCAGAATAACAACACAGGCGTCATCAACATGACCCTTCCGAATATTGGATTTACTGCCAATACCATTTATCCTCTTCAGCGAAAAGAGTTTGCAGGAACGCCAAAGTGGTACGAGAAGCTCGGTATCGGTCTCAATTCAACACTGGCGAATGAACTAAGTTTTGTCGACTCACTTCTAAACTTCAGCAACATTCTAGACACGATGCAGTGGGGCGCGCAACACAAC
>JAFAGE010000176.1 GCA_023423015.1 Bacteroidota bacterium | reverse complement strand
AGGTGATATTGTTGAACCCAGCCTTTCTCGTGATCCCAGGTTGCGAACTGGTACAGTAATGCCGATTTCAATTTAAGTTGGGCTTCTGCACTCACTGCGCGCCCGATGAGTAGTTGTTCGAAAGAAGACTTTATTTCTTCATCGTTCCATTCATGAGCATAAATGTATTCGAGGCCATGATCCGACACCCGGCAACCACAGCTGGCAAAATAGTCGTGCCTCTGTTTTATCGCGTCGAGGTATGAATTGTAAGAAGACACGGCTACGCCCGATGCTGCTTCAAGCTTCTTCACGTAGTTTTTGAATTGTGCAGGATTGCTGAAGTTCATAGCCTGGTCTGGACGGAAAGCAGGAAACACTTTTACTCCAAAGTCTTCTTTCGATAATTGTTTATGGTAACGCAGATCATCTGAAGGATCGTCGGTCGTGCATAATAATTCTACATTCATACGCTGCAATAAACCACGTACCGAAAATTCCGGCTGTCGCAGCTTTTCATTGCACACCTCATAAATTTTCTCCGCAGTCGAATGTTTCAGCAGTTCGCTGATGTTGAAGTATCGTTGTAATTCGAGGTGCGTCCAGTGATAAAGCGGATTGCGCATCGTGTAAGGAACCACCACCGACCATTGTTCGAATTTTTCCCAATCGCTTGCTGACCCGGTTACGTATTTTTCATCGATGCCGAAGGTGCGCATCGCGCGCCATTTGTAATGGTCGCCATACAGCCAGGCTTGTGTCAGATTTTCAAACCTTTTATTTTCAGCTATTTCCTGCGGTGGCAGGTGATTGTGATAGTCAACAACAGGTATATCTCTTGCAAACTCGTGATAAAGTCGCTCCGCTGTTTTTGAACGAAGGAGAAAGTTTTCGTCTAAAAATTTTTTCATCGTTAGTGCTTGAGGTCGTTTTCTGCCATTGAACGGGCAATTCCCAATTCGAGGCCCCTGAGTTCTGCCAGTCCGCGTAACCTTCCTATTGCTGAATATCCTGGGTTTGCTTTCTTTTTCAGATCGTCGAGCATCTGGTGTCCATGGTCCGGGCGCATTGGGAGCGACACTTTGGTACGCTGCATTAACAAGACTATTTCTTTAACCACGGCATACATGTCTACATCCCCGTCGAGATGATCAGCCTCATAAAAATTCCCTTCATCATCACTGGTGGTACTGCGAAGGTGCAGAAAGTGGATGTGATCGCCTAAACGTTGAACCATTCCCGGCAGATCATTATCTGCACGAACGCCATACGAGCCGGTACAGTAACAAAGTCCATTTGCCGGAGATGGCGCTGCCCGGATGATTTCGAGAGCATCCTGTTCAGTGCTGACTACCCGTGGCAAGCCTAATATCGGGTATGGCGGATCATCGGGGTGAATGGCCATTTTCAAGCCCTTTTTTTCTGCTACAGGAACTATTTCACGCAGAAACTGAAACAGGTTTTCCCTGAGTTTTTTTGCATCAATGTGTTCATAAGTTTTCAGATCGGCGCGTATTCGCTCTTCTGAAAACGTATCGTCGCGGCCCGGTAATCCCATAAGCGTGTTCCGGAAAAGGGTTTTCTTTTCTTCATCCGACATGCCGCTAAGCTTTGCACGAGCCTTTTCAAGCTCGGCCGACGTATAGTCTTTTTCTGCGCCTGGTCGCTGAAGAAGGAATACATCAAATGCAACAAACGCCGCTTTTTCGAAACGAAGCGCTTTGCTGCCATCTGGCATTGTGAACGACAGATCTGTGCGCATCCAGTCGAGGATTGGCATAAAATTGTACGTTACCACTTTCAGTCCGCACGCTGCAACATTTTCCAGGCTTTTCTTATAGTTTTCAATAAAGATGGCGTAATTACCTGAGCGCATTTTTATGTCTTCGTGCACCGGCAAACTTTCAATCACTTCCCATACCATTCCCGCAGCTTCCACCTCGGCTTTGCGTTTATTGATTTCTTCTATCGTCCATACGTCCCCGGTAGGAACATGGTGTAGAGCAGTAACCACGCCGGAACAGCCAGCCTGGCGGATGTCCCAAAGGCTAACGGGATCAGCGGGACCATACCAGCGCATAGTTTGTTTCATCTGAACCATGGAGACAAGATAGTAAAATAAGGCAGATGGCAGAGGGCAGAACGGAGAACTAGGATCGGGGAACGGCGATCGTGAAAGGTGAGAAGTGATCCACCTTCGCTGAAGTTTCGGAGGCAGGAAAGGTGAAAGGTTTGATCAGATTTTTTTAAACCTTATTAAACGTTGCCAGAAATTGCCCAGCCTTTCCGGCATAAAGGAATGTAAAGCGGCGCGGTGCGACACCACAATTTTCCAGAATTGTGAGGGGTCATTGAAGTATGATGTAATCAATCTGTCTCGCAAAAAAGGATCAGTTTGCAGGTCGTTAATCAGACCCATATTGTACACTGATTTCTGTGCCCACTTTTGCAATAAACGACGCTCCGGCTCCGTGATTTGTTCCAGAATAAAGCGGTAAAGCAACTCCGCAATTTTCTCATATGACAGCAACTGGCGCATGGGCAAGGATATGAAGAACACCTAATCTAATAAAAAGAAGGGGAAATGGCAAATCAGGTGCCCATCCTCCGCGCTCCATCCTCCGCCCTCCATCCTCCGCCCTCCATCCTCCGTCTCTGCCAAAAACAAAAAACCCCGGATTAACATCCAGGGTTCTTATTGTGAGGAACATTACGTTTGAATTATGCTATTATCTCAGGAACAGCATTTCCCTGTACTTAGGCAACAGCCAGTATTGGTCGCCAACAAGCAATTCCAGTTTGTCTACACTGTAACGG
>JAFAGE010000134.1 GCA_023423015.1 Bacteroidota bacterium | reverse complement strand
CGCCGTAATTGAGCAATTTACCCAGATAATACTTGCGTGCCACAACGTCGATACTCCTGATTTTAAGTGGATCCAATTCCATCAGTCTGTTCACATCGAACAACGGAATGCCATCAAGGAGAATCAGGGGGTCGTTTTCAAACACGGTTTTGAATGGTTTATTGAAAACATTAAGCCTGTAATTGTTTCCCTGCCTGCTCACCCTAACTTCGGTAACGAACTCGCGGAATACCTCCTCCATGGTGGCAAAACGAGTGTATTCATCAAGAAGATAGGAAGCATCGGGCTTGCCGTAAAAAGCAGTGGTATCAAAATATTCGTAAACGGTCCGGGTAGAGTCTTCTGTGCCCGCCGACACTAGAGGTGTGGCTGTGGTGATCTGCAACGCGTTCCCGTGTTCAGGCTTCACCTGGAAAATCAGGCGGCCTTTTTCGGGTAAACGCGAAAGCAGGAATATCAATTCCCCATTCTCGTCGCTTTCAGCCGCCCGGAGATCAAAGCCTTCACCAATCACCGAGAGATATGTCATAGCTCCGGAGACGGGCTGCCCGTTTGCAGACGATATTTTCGCACGAACCTTTACCAGGCCCGATGCTTCTACTGCAGCACCAGGCTGTGCTTTCACAGCCATGCTTACAAGAATAGAGAATATGGTAAATGCAATTTTCACCAGAACGATGGTTTTTCGGTAGTGCCGCCGGCTAACCGGCAATCGACACACTCGCGAGGAGCAATGGCGAGAGCACCCTGGGTAAAGTAGGCCGGCATCAGCCTGCCGGTTATCAGCCATTCAGCAGCCTCGGAAGGATTGATAAAGATCGGATTACAAAATTCGTTGTCGGGGTATTTGATGTTTGTGAGCTGCGATTGCCGTATGAAAATTCTTTTCTCTGTAACGGTGCTTGCCGACAGATATCCAATTACGGGTTCCAACGGGTCGTTCACGTTATGAATATTGCCGTAAAGCTGAGAAGGTTGAGGGTCGAAAATATTACCCGACTGCTCACTGTTTTGTTTCACAATCTGCCAGTAAGCATATGCATCCGCAGTTATGGCATATTGTTTTACCAGCATACTATAGCGAAAGCTGATTTTGCTGTTGTCGTTAGGTATACGCGTAAGCAGGAAGTCGCTGATCACATCACTTCCCAGGGCGCCGGAAGAGGATATCAGCACTTCTTCGGATGGATAATTTCTGAAACACGCAAACCGCATTTCGTCGGGTGTGATAAATATCAGTTCTCCATTACGGAATTCAATGTTTGAATCGTATACGGCATGATATTCTTCTGTTTCCTCGAATTCCCACCGGTAGTATCTCGTATTATTTTCCTGATCGTGCGCGTTGACATAGATATAAATATTGTCGTCGGGCCGCTGTATCCATACAACACTGTCGATAGCAGGACTGGTTCTTGTTTCAACAAAATCCGACAGGTATTCCTTTCCATCGCTGGTACGAATGCGCAGGCGGTATTTTTCGGGCGTGGTTACGCCAATTGCTGTGTATTCACCTAACCCGGTGATCGTAAACGGATAAACAGAGCCGGCTTCGGACTCGAGCTGCAGCTGGGCTCCGCCCTCACGAACGGTTTCAACTGTGTCTACCAGGTTTTTTGTTCGCGAAAGCAAGATTTTTACAGGTTGACCGACACCAATTGTTCCATCAACTACCAGGAAATTGGAATTGTTTGCAGATGGTGGAGTGAGGAAGGGTTTAATGCACCCTGTTTGTGCTAGGACCACCAGCAGCGCGATAACAATCGTGAAATGATATGAGTTTATGCGACGCATCAAAACCTGAAGTTGTAAGTAACGAATGGAATGATAGTTCCGAATATCGACAACTGGTATCCTTTGATCTGGTTGTTTTCCCGCGTAAAGTATACGGAATAGGGATTTTTTCTTGCCGTTGCGTTGTACACACCAAATGACCAGCTGTTGTGTATTCGTTGCCGCACTTTATGATTGCCGTCGAGTGTGAAAGAAATATCGGTTCTGAAATAATCAGGTATTCTGTATTGATTTCTGTCAGAATAATACACGCGCTCGGAGCCGCCCAGCTCAAATATGGCAATCGGCATGGTTATAGGTCGACCCGTATTGTATATCACATTGGCCGAAACGCTGAAGCGATGAGTGAAGCGATAATTGGCAATTACATTCATAATATGCGGTTTGTCAAACGACGCGGGATAAGCTTCACCACGATTGATGTTTTCACCTGCCAGATCATCATCCTGCTGTAGCATAGTGCGCGAATAGGTATAACTCACCCACCCGTTTAGCTTGCCGGAATTTTTTTTCACCATCAACTCAGCTCCATACGATCTGCCACGTGCGTTGATGACGTCGGTTGCGATGTGCTTATTCATGATCAGGCGCGCGCCACTTTTAAAGTCAAGGACATTGCGCATGGTTTTGTAATACACTTCGAAAGAAGTTTCAATTTCATTGTTTCTGAAATTGCGGTAGTAACCTGCAGAATACTGGGTGCTTTGCTGTGGTTTGATGTCGCCATCACTGAGCTTCCAGATGTCAGTTGGGGAGATAATGGTGGTGTTCGACAACATATGAATGTATTGCCGCATCGTGTTGAAACCCACTTTCACCGACGACTGATCCGGCAGGGTATATCTTGCGGAAAGCCGATATTCCGGTCCTCCGTAATTTTTAATCACCTCATTCCGGCCATATGATTTCGTGCGGCTGATCGTAGAAGTGTCTTTGGGAATTCCTGGAAGGAATTCTGCAACATTATAGGGTCCGAGAAACTGGTAAACCGAATAGCGGACTCCCAACTGAAACGAGAGATCGTCGTTTACAGTGTACCGGTCGCCAATATAGATTGCGCTTTCAAGCGCCTGTTCCTTTTGCAATTCATCCGGGGTTACCATTGATGCCGGTGAGTTAGGCTGATATGAACCGGGCTGGAGTGTATAATAGATACTGTTTACACCAAAATCGAGCAGGTGTTTGTTTGACAAAGCATAAGAGAAAGTAGTTCTGAAATGACTCTGGTCGATCTGAAAGCCTAGTTTAAATGCATTCACCGGGTTGAACTCGCTTCTTACATCATAATTATAGTGATCGTGACCGGCCGTAACTACCGCATAAAGTTTGTTATTGAATATGTGTTTCCACTTCATGTTGTAATTGATGTTACCATAGCGATAAGCGGTGTCATTATCAAACCGGAATTTGTCGTTGCTGATGTAGCCTGTCAGGTAGATGGTGTTTTTTGCATTAAATGTATGAGTAAGGTTCAGGGAAAGGTCAGTAAATGATGCGCGGCTATCCCGATATGCCTGCGGCAATTGGCGCAGCAGCCAGTTGGAATATGTAGTTCTTGCTCCTGCTATAAATGTCGTCTTTTTTGAAATCGGGCCTTCAACGGTGATCTTACCGGTAAGCGGTCCGATGCCCCCGGAGCCAGAGATCTTTTTACTGCTACCCTCTCGTGATGACACATCAAGTACCGATGATAACCTTCCGCCAAAGCGTTCCGGGACGCTGCTTTTATAAAGTTCAACTGCTTTGATTATATCCGGGTTGAACGCGGAGAAGAAACCGAACACGTGAGATGGATTATAAATCGTGGCTTCGTTGAATAAAATCAGGTTCTGATCGGCCGAACCACCGCGAACATTAAAGCCTGTGCCTGCTTCGCCGGCTGTTGATACACCTGGAAGCGTTGTAACAACACGCAATACGTCTGCTTCCCCGAAAACTACCGGTACGCGACGGATTGTGCGCATGGTTAATTTTTCAACACTCATTTCGGGGCTGCGTACCCGAAGGTTGCGGTCGGCAACCACAACTACTGCTCTCAAACTAGCCACTGAACCCGTAAGTTCCACATCGAGTTTCCCATCTTCATTCAATAAAACATTTCTTCTTTCGTCCTTCATGCCCGAACTGGAAAATCGGATTTCGTGCCTTCCTTTGGTGAGGGTGAGCGCGTAATAGCCAAACTGGTCGGTGAATACGGTTTCGTTGTTGTCGGCTGACACAGTCACCCCGATTATGGATTCGCCGGTTTTACTGTCTTTAACATATCCTGCGAGAGTTACTGTATTCTTGTTTACTTGCTTACTGGGCTCGCCTATTTCAATAACCTTGTTCTGGTCAAATGTATTCGCCTGAATTGTTGCCTTTGCTGTTACTTTCCGTTGTAAATGGAAGGCTTCACCTTCAGCCCAGCTTCGGCTATTCTCATAAAACCTCGCAGCTTCTATCATCGTCTCACGAGGATCTTTTTTCATCGACAGTTTTGAAGTGCGGATATGTTTTCTGATCTCATCTTTTTTATCGCTGTAAACTTTTGTAATATCCTGCGCGTCGGAGACGGGTGTCATGTTGCGGCCCGCATAAATATAATAACTGTCATACTGCACAAAATGCATCCCTTCGTATATGGAGGAAGTGGATTTTTTTTCGTAGAGCGCGAAGGCCTTTACATGACCATCAAATAGAAGTTCGTAGAAGCCATCACGTGATGAAGGCGTTTCCGGCAGATGCAAAAACTTTTTTCCTCGGATGGAAAACGAACTGATCTTTTCCCGAACCAACCTGATGTTGTAACCGAGTTGAGGATGGCGGGTGAACACTTCATCGTCAACGAGGTTGTAGCCAAGTGGCACATTCCGATAAATGATGCCTTCATAAACGATTTCGCCCCTGGTGAGTGAGTCACTCAAAAAATTCGGATGGCCTTTGTGTCCATGGAAATAGCTTATGTATTCTGCCCCGTTATAGAGAGGAACCTGGCTCTGACCTGATACGGAAAGGACGGGTACAATGAAAAGGAAAAAGGTTTTAAGAAAACGGTTCAGTGCAGTCATGTGTCTGGCCAGGCAATAGCACACAATTTAAAACTTCATCCTGATAATTTCTCATATTTTTGTCTGACTAACCATTGAATATGCAGGACAGCATTATACAGATCAGAGGAGCAAATATATACCAGGGTCAGAATCTCATTCTACAGGATGTAAACCTTACCGTCAACAAATCTGAATTTGTTTATCTAGTGGGTAAAACGGGTACCGGGAAATCGAGTCTGCTAAAAACACTCTATGGCGATCTTCCGCTTAGAGAAGGGGAATGTACCGTAGTTGGATTTGATCTCAGAAAAATGGATTGGAAAAAAGTACCCTTCCTGCGTAGAAATCTCGGAGTGGTATTCCAGGATTTTCAATTACTCACCGACAGAAACGTCAACGATAACCTGAAATTCGTTCTCCGGGCAACGGGATGGAAAGATGAAAAGCTGATGAATGAAAAGATCCAGGACGTTCTCGATAAAGTAGGTCTCAAATCAAAAGGCTTCAAATATCCATACGAATTAAGTGGTGGTGAGCAGCAAAGGGTAGACATTGCGCGGGCTCTTCTCAATTCTCCCAAGCTCATCCTTGCCGATGAACCTACCGGTAACCTTGATCCGGAAACTTCCGACGAAATCATGAACCTGTTGTTTCACATTTCTCGCGACTATGGAACCTCTATAGTAATGGCTACGCACGATTACCCGGTAATTAACAAATTTCCGGCCCGCGTGGTGAAGACCGAACGTGGTCATGTTTACGATAATGCTACCATAACCACTGAATGAGTTCTTTGGCAAGCTTCTTTGTATCAAATATCCGGGTGAGCTCTGTCCGTCTGTGATCCAGCAGATCTTCTGTAACGGGTTCATTAAATAATTCCATTACTTTCTCCCGGATCGCGTCACCGTCAGAAACATTACACAGGCTTTCAAGGGAGGAACCTTCTACCGCTGCGCGGTTCACAATGCAGTGCCGGCCTTTATACAAGGCGTGAATCAGCTTCAACTTGACGCCGGTAGCGTTTTCAGAAGGGAGAACATGGCATTGCGCATTTGACAGCAGTTTGCGAAGTTCTTCATCCGAAGGATTACTCACCAGCCGGATGTTCTTATATGCAGTTATTAGCTGTTTCAGATTATCCGAAGGGTTCTTACCTGCAACTATCAATGGAACATCTATGCTGTCAAAAACATGCTTACTTAACCAACGAACAGCTTTTTCGTTTTCGGAAACAGAAAGGTTTCCGTGATACAGGCAATAGTTTCCTGTGCCAGGCAGTACATCAAACGTAAAATCAGTAAATACCGGTAGGGTAGTGACGTTCTGAACCTTCATCACATCCTTACAATACTGCTCATCTTTTGCAGATACAGTGAAAATGCGGTCTGCCCGCTGCAGGATTCCCGGTTCATATTTCTTCAGCAATATTGACTCAGCCTTATAGTACACCTGTTTCAATGGTGAAATGGAAGAGTGATACAGCGCGTCGTAGTAAAGATGTTCAACATTATGAAGACGAAGTGCTACTTTCCTTCGACCCGGCGGCAGATTTAACAACAAGCCGGAACCGTGTATCCCTTCAATCAAAACCGGGTAATCATCCTGTTTAATACGTTCGACCAACTCCTGGTTTATTCTCGACCGGACAATGTAGGGGAGAGTCAGAGAAATGCCGCTCAGGCCTGTGTTGCGGCGGTAATAGAAAACCTGCTCGCAATATTTTTTTAACACCGGTTGCACAATTCCGGTAGTGAAACAGTGCAGGTGAATTTTAATTCCTGCCTCGTGCAGAGCACGAATTTTATAGAACAAGTCAAATACACCTCCGTAATCAGGAGGGTAGGGAACAGTAAAAGAAACTATGTGAAGGTGTTTATGCAAAAAATAAGTTTTGATATACGTTCACTAGTGTTTTTTCCTCGGTCTGCCAGTTCAGTTGTTCCCGGGCTAAAAGGCACGCTTTGTGCATTTGATTATAAAGGTCCCGATCGTTTAATAATAGGTTTATGTTATCGGCGATGTTATCGGAATCCAGGTTATCGATGAGCAAAGCAAATGGAAAACGTTCAATAATTTCGCGATACACAGGATAATTCACGCAGAGCTGAGGAACGCCGGCATGCATGTAGTCAAAGAATCGGTTGGCAAGTGAATAGTAGTTGCTTAAACCTGCGGCATCAAAAAGCGTTACACCTACGCTGGCGCCCGCCGTATATGTTTTTAACACAGCCGGATCAATTTTTCCCGCAAAAACTACTTTGTCAGTTACTCCTGAATCCTGCGTGATCTGTTTCGCCTGTTTGAGAAAGTTGCCTTCACCACAAATAAGAAGTTTGCGGTTGATACGCCTGAAAGCCGGGATAAGTGTTTCAAAGCTGCGTCCTTCGTTCACAGCTCCCTGGTAGATCACATACCCATCGGAATTGTTTTGCTGGTAAGTATCTGACAAACGCGGTGCGTTTCGCACCACACCGTAACTGACTCCATAAATCCTGTGGAATTCATCAGCAATTACCTGGTTCACGGTATACCCGGTTTTGAATCGCGGAACAGTAAATCGTTCTATAAATTTCCAGATTTTATAAACAAAGGGCCTCGATGCTATCTCTTTCATTTCACAAAACAGTTCATGGGCATCGTACACGCGCTTTTTTCTTCTCAGAACAGAAACGAAGAATACAGGCAGAATGGTGTCAAGATCAATAGCACAAAATCCATCGGCCGGGGCGAATAGAAGATGAAAGAAGAGGCGCACGTTGTATTCGGCGTAGAAAAGGAACCCTTTGTTGAAAATGCAGCGAAGTCTGATGCGTGTGTAGGAAGTTTTTTGCAGGGGAACCGAATCATTTGTCTTTCGGCCAATAAGAGTAACCTCGTAACCGTAGTGCGCAAGTGAAGAACATATCCTCGCCATTCGTTGATCGTAGGTAAGATCGTTCGTTACTGTAAACACGAGTTTTTTCATAAGCTTGGTGTCAGGTAACCATTGGCGAGTTCCTGTAAATTTCTTCAATCATTTCCACCGACCTGCAGGCTTCTTCCGCATCTACGAATGGATGTTGAGGATCATCTAGGGTTTTAACTAATTCATGGTACACTTTAAGATGAGGGTTCCCAAGGGTTTCCGGTATCTTACTTAACCATTGATCCGTTTGTTCTCCATCTATAGAAAAATATTCTACACGATTAAGATAAACCCCGCCCACTTTAATGGTTCCTTTCGATCCGAAAACAATAATGGAACCTTCCAGGTTATGTTGATGTGCATTTAAGGTATAATGTAACGAACCGATCGTTCCGTTTTCCATCAGGAGGTTGGCTACGCCGGTATCTTCAAATTCCACCGATTCCCGGTGGCTGAAGTTCCCCCTCCAGCCACGTGCTTCCCTGAGTGGCCCAAAAAGCCAATAGAGAAGATCTACAAAATGGCTGAATTGTGTAAACAATGTGCCGCCGTCTACATCCTGCTTGCCGCGCCATGCGGAATTTTGATAATACAGATTGTTCCGGTTCCAGAAGCAGTTGACCTGGAACGAATGAATATCCCCGAGTTTTCCTTCACTGATAAGTTGCTTCAGGAGTTGCACGGGCGGGTTGTACCGGTTCTGCTTCACCACTAATAATCGCCGGTCGGCATGTTTTGCCGCCCTGATCATTTCTTTTGCTGAACGGGAAGTGATAGCCATTGGTTTTTCGCATAACACATGGCGGCCCGCGGAAAGTGCCTGAATCGCGTGGGGGGCGTGAAACCCTGAAGGGCTGCAGACGGAGATAATAGCGGCCTCGCTATTACTTAACAACTCTTCTACATTGCTGAAGACTTTGCAACCGTAACTTCGGGCAAGCTCCTGTGCCCGCATAGTTTCAGTATCGCACACGGCCACAAGTGTTCCAACCTGTTGAATGGCAGCTGCGTGCCGGGCCGAAACATTACCACATCCGACGATGGCAAAGTTGTGGGGCATACGACAATATTAAATGGAAACAACTGAAAAAAATAGTATTGGCAAGACTAACATTCAAATATTTACGTAACTTTGCCGACTTATAACAAGAAGACCAAGCATTGATGCTTTAAAAAAAATTTCGATGTCGTATTTAACAAAAGAAAGAGTTTCAACATTTTTCACTGAGTTTGGTGGTGGAGAGAAAAACACCGGGTCTGTTGAAGGACAGATCGCACTGCTTACTGAAAGGATTAACCGCATTTCTGAACATCTTCAGAAAAATAAACAAGATTTTTCAACCCACCGTGGATTGATGAAACTTGTAGGTCAGCGTAAGCGCCTGCTTACTTACCTGAGCAAACACAATCTCCAGGGATACCGCGCGCTGATTGAAAAACTCGGCTTAAGAAAGTAATTTTTTATGTGCAACAAATAATTTATTCCCAACTGCATACGGTTGGGAATATTTGTTTTTGTTGATCACATTCGATAAATCTCAAATATTTTTTCCTATGCTCTCTCAACCAATAAGTGTAACGTTCGACATTGGCGGCGGCAGGACGGTTTCCATCGAATCTGGGAAACTGGCGCGCCAGGCCGATGGAGCTGTTACAGTTCGCCAGGGAAACTGCATGTTACTTGCTACGGTGGTTGCCAACAAAGAACCCAGGGAAGGACAGGATTTCTTCCCGCTGTCTGTAGATTACCAGGAGAAGTTCGCCGCTGCAGGCCGTATTCCCGGGTCATTCTTTAAGCGTGAGGCCCGCCTCAACGATTATGAAATTCTGACTAGCCGCCTGGTAGACCGCGCTCTTCGTCCCTTATTTCCGGAAGATTATTTCTGCGATGTGCAGGTTTTAATATCCCTGATTTCCAGCGATCCGGAAGTTATGCCCGATGCTCTTGCATGCCTTGCGGCATCTGCGGCGCTCGCCGTTTCAGATATTCCGATAAAAGAAATCATCAGCGAAGTTCGGATCGCCCGTGTGGGAGGTCAGCTCGTGGTAAATCCCAGCCGTTCCGAATTGGAAAAAGCTGATATGGAATTTATCATCGCGGCTACCGAAAAGAACCTCATGATGGTGGAAGGCGAATCAGCCGAATGTAGCGAAGAAGATCTTATCCAGGCATTAGAGCTGGCACACGATGCTATTCGTATCCAGATCAAAGCACAGGAAGAACTCAGGAATAAAGCCGGGGTTACTGGCAAAAGAGAATACACCAGGCCTGAACAGAACGAAGAACTCCGAGATAAGGTTATTTCGCTTGCGAAAGACCGCATGTACCAGATTTCGAAATCCGGTAGCAGCAAACACGAACGCAGTGATGCCTACGAACAGCTGCGCGACGAAGTAGTTAAGTCGGTACTTGGTGAAGAACCAGAAGATAAAGACAAAAAACTTGCAATTAAGTATTTCGAAGACCTGAAATGGGAAGTAGTTCGCAACATGATCCTTGATGATCGTGTTCGCCTCGATGGCAGAAAGCTGGATGAAGTTCGTCCGCTGGCAATGGAGGTTGATCCTCTTCCGACCCCGCACGGCTCCGCATTGTTTACACGCGGTGAAACACAATCACTTACAACCGTTACCTTCGGTACTCCTTTAGATGAGTTGCTGGTTGAAAGTGCTGCGAAATCTATCGATTCAAAATTCTTTTTACACTATAATTTCCCTCCGTTCAGCACAGGTGAAGTGAAGATGATGCGCGGACAGAGCCGCCGCGAAGTAGGTCACGGAAACCTTGCGCAACGTTCTCTCAAGCAGATGATGCCTGGTTCAGAATATCCTTACACCGTTCGCGTGGTAAGTGATATCCTCGAATCTAACGGATCTTCATCTATGGCTACGGTGTGTGCCGGTTCGCTGGCGCTGATGGATGCAGGTGTCCCTATTCCTAAACACGTGAGTGGCGTAGCGATGGGACTGATTACGCGACCAGGCGATGGAAAATATGCGATCCTTACCGACATCCTTGGCGATGAAGATCATCTTGGTGATATGGACTTCAAGGTAACAGGTACACGTGATGGAATTTGTGGTGTTCAGATGGATATCAAGATCGACGGCTTAAGCATGGACACAATGCGTGAAGCGCTTGCCCAGGCTAAGAAAGGACGTTTGCATATCGTGGAAGCCATGTATCAGTGCATTGATAGTGCGAGACCGGATCTGAAGCCGCACGCACCGAGAATGGTGAAAATGTTTATTGATAAAGAATTCATCGGCGCCGTTATCGGACCTGGCGGAAAAATCATACAGGAAATTCAACGAGAAACCGGTGCAACAATCAATATCGAGGAAGTAGCCAACCAGGGTGAGGTAAGTATATTCTCACCCGAGAAGGAAGGCCTCGACAGGGCTGTGAATTGGATCAAGGGTATAGTAGCCATCCCGGAAGTGGGAGAGGTTTACGAATCTGTGGTGAAATCAGTAATGCCCTACGGTGCATTTGTGGAGTTCATGCCCGGAAAACAAGGGTTGCTTCACATCAGCGAAGTATCGTGGAAGCGCCTTGAAAGTATGGAAGGAGTACTCAATGAAGGTGACACTGTGAAAGTGAAACTGATCGGTCTCGACCAGAAAACGGGAAAATTCAAGCTTAGCCGGAAAGTGTTGATTCCAAAACCTGAATTTAAAAAACAGGAGAACGACAATCAGCCGCGGCAAGAACGTTGATATTCAAATTAGAAAGCATCAAAAGAGGTCGTATAAAACTGGTTTTTACGACCTCTTTTCTTTATATTTGTAAGCTCACCCATCTAACTATTCTATGAAAGAACTGTTACTCATTGTAATAGCTTATCTGATAGGCTCTATTCCGACGGCGATCTGGTTAAGCAAGGCATATTTTGGTATTGATATCCGTGAATATGGTAGTGGTAACGCCGGTGCTACAAACACGTTTCGCGTTCTCGGACCCAAATGGGGTTCAATCGTAATGCTCATCGATATCCTCAAGGGTGTAGTCGCTACCAGTCTCTATGTTCTTCTTCCTTACTATTTAACAGATGAATGGGATCGCACCAATTTCATGGTCGGTTTAGGCCTCGCTGCCGTGCTGGGGCATATCTTCCCCATATGGGCTGATTTCAGAGGTGGGAAGGGTGTAGCAACGCTTTTCGGAATGATCATCGCAATTCAGCCCCTGGTTGCTGCCTGCTGTGTAGGTGTTTTTACATTGGTTCTTTATCTCACCCGTTTTGTGTCATTGAGTTCAATACTGGCAAGTGTTGCGTTTGCGGTTTTTATACTCTTCATCTTCAACGAGCAGGAGCCATTATATCGGGCCTTCGCTATTGCCGTAACGCTAACTGTTCTTCTTACACATCAGAAAAATATAAGCAGGTTATTACGCGGAAATGAGAGCAAAGTGCCTATACTCAAACATCGCGACCGTCGTCGCGAACGCAGGCGCAGTGAGAAATAATTCTGCTATTTGTTAAATTCATTTTGCAGTTTTTACCCCGGTACTGTTTTGTTGTCTAATATTTCAATGGTACAACTATTGACTAAATTGCTATCGCAGATACATAGCTGCCAAAACAAAGCAATACAATAGAATAAGTAATATTGACATAAATCTTTTGGTCATGAAAAAAACCCTGATTGCTGCAGCATTTACTCTCTTGTTAATGGCGTGCAGTAAAAATTCCATCACAGGCAGAAACCAGCTTGCCATCCTCCCCGAGAGCGATCTGAGGGCGATGGCTAACACCGAATACCAGCAATTTCTTTCTCAAAACAAGGTGATCAGTGCTTCCTCGAGCAAGGATGCTGAAATGGTGAGAAGGGTAGGACAACGCCTGGTAAGTGCGATAAACCGCTATTATGCATCTAAAGGATTGACTAAAGAACTGGAAGGATACCAGTGGGAATACAACCTCGTTGATGCTAAAGATGTAAATGCCTGGGCAATGCCGGGTGGCAAAATCGTCGTCTATACGGGATTGTTACCGATCACGCAAAATGAGGCAGCACTTGCAGTAGTGTTGGGCCATGAAATAACACATGCACTCGCGCATCACGGAAACGAACGTATGAGCCAGGCACTTGTAGCGCAGGGTATTGGAGTGGTAGGTGGTGTGCTGACTTCGGGCAACAAACAGGTGTCGGATATCTTCAATAACGTATATGGTCCTGGCGCACAGGTAGGTGTATTGTTGCCTAATTCACGCAAACAGGAACTTGAGTCGGATCGTTTCGGGTTGATATTCACGGCAATGGCAGGATACAATCCACGCGAAGCTATTCCGTTGTGGGAACGCATGAAAGAATTAAGCAATGGAAACAGACCACCCGAATTTTTAAGTACTCACCCGGCAGAAGAAACCCGCATCGAAAAACTGAAGGAATTAATGCCTGAAGCATTGAAGTATTACAAGCCTATGACGAAGTAATGCAGCAAGCAGCATAGAAAGATTTTTTCGTCGGCCCGGAAAATCTTAATTTTGCAATCCCGAGCTAACGGAGTATCTCCACTTTATCTAAAAATATTTGTGCATGCTGCCAAATTTGCTGGAAAAGCTTCAATACACCGAACAAAAGAACATTCTTATTCAGGGACTTCCTTCTTCAATCGAAAAACAATTTGCAAAGCTTGCTTTTGCAAAGAATGTTACGCCCCTGCTTAAAACCCGCAAAATTGATTTTGCATTGGTGTTTGCGGTGAATGTAAATCAGTTAAGCTCTATACTTAGAGATGTTGTTCCCGCTTTACACAACGATGGTGTTTTCTGGATCGCATATCCCAAGAGCACTTCAAAGATCTCTACGGACCTTAGTCGTGCATGCAGTTGGGATTGCGTACTCAGCCAGGGTTTTGAAACTCTTCACGAAGTAGCACTTGACCATGTATGGACAGCTGCACGCTTCGGCAGAAAAGAAGTGTTGAAACCATCACGGAAAGGTGTGAAACTGCAGTCTGCAGCAGTGGTTTAGTTACAGATGTTTTACTGTAAAGAATTTTGCGAAGCGTTGATCGCGCGCGAGCCAGCTATCTTTTACCGGAATTAACCAATCGTCGCGTAGTTGATCCAGCGTTTGTACAGTATTGTTGAAGTAAAGAGAAGTTTCGTCGAGAAAACCGTTTTCCAAAGCATAAGTCAGTTGTGCCATAGGTATCATCTGCACGCGTTCCTTCACTATAAAGGCGAGCAGTAAACGGTCGAACATATGAACATTGAAAGTCTTCTCTATGTCTTTGATCACGCGTACCGAACTGTCGGTGCTGCATCCGCTCACACCAAAATTCGATTCATCAGCAATGAGTACGACAAACTGGCCAAAAAACAGGTTGGCATAACCTTTCACCGGCGTGCCATGTGAGTTCCAGCTTTCAACAAAATTCTTGAGTATTTCTTCAATCTGAAATGCTTCACTAAGCGTGAACAATCGATTACTCTGGTAGATCCACACTCTCGATCTGCCATCAAAATCCTCCGGCAACACTTCTCTGAAATCGGTATTCATAAAGTGAAATTACCAATTTACTTCATCGAAGCCGCTATAATTTCTGCAAGGTCGAGAACTTTCACTTCTTCTTCTTTTTCGGCTGCCTTTACGCCGTCAGTGAGCATGGTGTTGCAGAAGGGACATGCAGCCGCGATAATCTTTGCACCGGTTGATAATGCTTCTTCAGTTCGCTCGGTGCTGACTCTTTTTTTACCAGGTTCTTCTTCTTTAAACATCTGTGCACCACCTGCACCACAACAAAGGCCTTTGCTCCTGCAACGTTTCATCTCAACCAGCTCGGCGTCTAATTGTTCAAGAATTTTACGGGGAGCCTCATATATGCCATTGGCACGTCCCAGGTAGCAGCTATCGTGATAGGTAATACGCTTTCCACGAAACTCTCCATCCTCTTTCATCTTTATTTTACCCTCGTCGATAAGCTGTTGTAAAAAAGTGGTATGATGTATGACATCATAATAACCGCCGAGCTCAGGGT
>JAFAGE010000132.1 GCA_023423015.1 Bacteroidota bacterium | reverse complement strand
CATGGAAGCCGGACAATCTGCTTTTGGCGACGTATACGCGTGGTTAAAACAGTTACTTGCCTGGCCGGTAAAAACACTTCTCGCAAACTCCGGTAACATCGACCCTCAATCGTTAAATCAGCTCATGGACCGGATCGTTCCTGAACTAAGCCGGGCGGCGCAGCAAATACCCTTTGACGAAAATTCGGAATTGAGTTTAGATTGGTTTAACGGACGCAGAACACCCGACGCCAATGCAGAAGTTCGCGGAGCCATTACCGGTTTGCACCTCGGATCTGATGCTCCTGCTGTATTTCGATCACTTGCCGAATCAACCTGCTTTGGTGCACGTGCAATTGTGGAACGTTTTATGGAGGAAGGGGTGCCGATCAAAGGACTGATCGGAATCGGCGGAGTAGCAAAAAAATCACCATTCATAATGCAGATGCTGGCCGATGTAATCGGCATGCCCATCAGGATAAATCGTTCTGAACAAACCTGTGCGCTCGGTGCTGCGATGTTTGCTGCAACCGCCTGCGGATTTCACTCACGGGTGGAAGAAGCCATGCACGCGATGGGCCAGGGTTTTGCCGAAACCTATACTCCGGATGCAGCAAAAACTGAATTATACTCGAACAGATATAAGCGCTATAGAAAAATGGGTGAGTTGATTAATGAATGAAAGAAGAGGAAAGTGAATACCCGGACTTCCGCCCTCCACCTATCGTCCTGTTTTCTCCATTCTCCGTTTTCGTTCACCGTTCTATATTTGCGTCGCTTAACGCAGCGTAGTATACAACAGCAGACTTCGCACCAAATATTTGTATAGAATTGCAAAGATCATGATGACGGCACGTAGAACAATCCCGGAACAGGTTTCAGCAGTGTTGATGGCTGTATTGATGGTGGTAACATGCCTCATTGCCGTTTCGTGTAATAATAAACGTAAGAAAGAACCCGATCTACTAAAGCAAGGAGCCATGAACACAGCGAGTTTTGGATTCGACAAAAAGTTTCTTCTGCAAAACGACAAGTCGCTGGTTGAATTGACCGACGATGAAGCCGCAATCCTGGTGTCGCCGAAATATCAGGCAAAAGTTTTTACCTCCACTACGGGCGGAGATGAAGGCAGAAGTCTTGGATGGATCAATTACAAAGCGTTCTCCGCAAAACCTGACCCGCACATGAACGGGTATGGTGGCGAGAACAGGTTTTGGCTCGGACCGGAAGGAGGAAAAAGCTCGGTGTTTTTTGCCCCGGGCGATTCAATGGTTTACGACAATTGGAAAACTCCCGCACCATTCGACACGGAAGCATGGCGATTGGTAAAATCTGATAAGAAAACTGCCGTGCTGAGTAAAGATGCGCGGATCCGTAATTTCCTCGGTACTTACCTTGAGATGAACGTACTGAGAACCGTGTCGATTCAAAACAGGGAACAGATTGAATCTGCTCTCGGTATCAACATTCACGACTCAATAAAATATGTAGGCTACACTACTCAGAACGTGTTGAAGAATACCGGTGATGAAGCATGGAACGACACGACAGGTGTTCCTTTTATCTGGATACTCGATATGTTTCACGTATCACCATCAACCGTTATTGTTGTGCCGCATAAAGCAGCTCCGAAAGGGGAGAAGGTGGTGACTTCAGACTATTTTAATAGTCCGGATAAATCGCGTTTGAAAATTGAAAACAATGTTGTGTTATTCAAGGCTGATGGAAAATTCAGGAGCAAACTCGGAATTAGGCCCGAATACGCATTGCCTGTTGCAGGCAGCTACGATCCTGCGCGCCAGGTTCTGACCGTGACCTATTTTTCGGTCGACTCAACCGCTCAATACGTGAACAATCTATGGACAACAGCCGGTCCCGATTATAATGGTGACGCGATGAATGTGTACAATGATGGTCCACTTGCTGACGGATCTCAGATGGGCCCATTTTATGAAATAGAAAGTGTATCACCGGGTGCATTCCTTAATGCTGGTGAATCAATCTCGCACCGCCACGATGTGTATCATTTCAGTGGTTCGGAAAAATTTCTCGACAGCATTGCAACTAAGTTGTTGCATGTTGATATCCGCACTATTCGCCGCGCTTTCAGACACTGATCAGGGGAATTTTCTTACCTTACCGATTCACAAAAACGAAAGCTATGTCACGTGAAAAAATCAGTGCCGCACAAAAGGCACAATACGACAGAGACGGCTACCTTATTGTGAAAAATTTTCTTTCGAACAATGAGGTGAATATGCTCTACAGCCTGGCTTCAGGCGACAACACGCTTAGCAATAACGCTATAGATCTGAACGATCAAAGTGGCAAGCGCACTAAACTTACGCTCTGGTTTACTCCCGGCGACGACACATTCGGATTATATACAAGAAGTGAAAGCCTTGTTAAAGCGGTATCCTCTTTGGTTGGTGAAGGTGAAGTATGTCACTTTCATTCGAAACTGATGCAGAAGGAACCGAAGGTTGGTGGGGCATGGGAAGTACACCAGGATTATGGTTACTGGTACAAGAATGGATTCATGTTTCCGGATGCAATGATCAGCGTGATGCTTGCGCTCACAAAAGCAACAAAGGAAAATGGTTGTTTACAGGTGTTGAAAGGTTCGCATAAGATGGGTAGAATCGAGCACAATTTCGCTGGCGAACAGCAAGGTGCCGACCAACCATTCGTAGACGAGGCCATGAAAATATTTGAGCGCGTTTATGTAGAACTTGATCCGGGTGACCTTCTTTTCTTCCATAGCAATCTCCTGCATATGTCGGAAGCTAATCTTTCAGACCGCCCTAGATGGTCGTTGATATCCTGCTACAACCTGAGCTACAACAAACCTTTCCGCGAAAAGAACACTTCGTGCTACACACCGGTAAGCGTTGTTCCCGATGATGCATTCTTGAAAGCAGATCCTGCATCACTGTCCAGCGAAACGGATTTCCTGAAAAAAGAAAATGAAATTACGCTTAACGTAAAGTAGAAGCTGCGTTTGATGAGTAACACAAGAAGCGTTGACCTTGCCTACAATCCTGTGCTGCCTGTAAACAGGCAGGTGACAATTGGTTGCATTGGAGCTGGTTTTATCATGGCCGATTGTCACCTTGTTGCGTACAGGAACAGTGGGTTTAATCCCGTAGCCATCAGTTCGCGTAGTCGCGAAAAAAGCGAAGCGGCCGCAAAAAGGCATGGAATCAGAAAAATATATGCTGATTATCGCGAACTCATTCGTGATCCTGAAATTGAAGTGCTCTACATTGCAGTACCTCCGGATATCCAGATCGATGTTATTCGGGAAGCGGTAAAGGAAAATCACCACATCCGGGGCATCCTTGCTCAAAAACCTATGGGCATCAACTACGCCCAGGCAAAGGAGATTGTAAAGATGTGTGCCGACGCAGGAATTGTTTTGGCCGTCAACCAAAACATGCGCTACGATCAGTCGATTCGTGCGTGCAAATCATTACTCGATCAACAGGTATTCGGAAGGCCTGTATTTGCGTCGATCGACATGCGTGCTATCCCTCACTGGATGCCATGGCAGGAACAACTCGGCTGGGCAACCATCCGAACGATGAGTATTCATCATCTCGACACATTCAGGTACCTGCTCGGCGATCCTGTACGTGTGTATTGCAGCGTAACACAGGATCCGCGCACATCCAAAAAGTTCCTGCACGAAGACGGGGTTACGATGTATATTCTCGAATACGATAATGGTGCACGTGCTTCTGCGTGGGATGATGTCTGGTCGGGTCCTTGTCGCGAAGGTTCGGCATCAGACATTTATATTCGTTGGAGACTTGAAGGCACAGATGGTATGGCAAAAGGAACCATCGGCTGGCCCTTTTATCCCGAACCCACACCAAGCACGCTCGACTATACCACCTTGCACGATCCGCAATGGGTTAGCCCCAGGTGGAAGGAAGTTTGGTTTCCTGATGCGTTTGCGGGACCTATGGCGCAACTGTTGGTAGCCCTGGAAAATAACACCGAACCGGAAATCAGTGGTGTAGATAATCTGAAAACAACAGCATTGATTGACGCATGTTACCTTTCATACAGGCAGCATCGTGCAGTCGAAATTGAAGAAATTATCAATTCCAACAAATGATACAGATAGGCATATTTACGGGCTATTTTCCTTATTCGCTCGAGGAGACTGCACGAAAAATCCGCGAGTTGAATTTTAACACGGTTCAGCTCGATGTGACGTTTAAGAATATGGACGTGGGATTGGGTAAGCTGAATAGTTCAGCATGCAAAAAAATACGGAACACATTTCGCGATCATCACCTACCCGTATGTTGTGTATCCGGCTACTCAAATCTTGTTCACCCGGTTCCGGAAAAGAGAAAAGCCAATCTTGATCGTTTGAAAGAAATCATCCGTTATGCAAATGAACTGGGTTCGCCATATGTGATCAGTGAATCCGGTACGTTTGATACCGACAGTGATTGGGTACACCACCCGAAAAACAAAACTGAAGAAGGTTACCTGGAATGTCTTGACGTTATTGGAGACCTTGTGGATGAAGCAAGAAAATATGGGGCGTATTTCCTGGTAGAAACGTATGTAAACAATGTAATTGGTTCCATAGAAGAAACACTTCGTTTATTTTCCGATATCAACGATAACCGCCTTGGATTACTCATGGATCCCACTAATTACTTTGAAGATCATAATATCGACAACATGGACGGCGAATTAAGTAAGATCTTCAATGCGCTTTCGCATCATGTAAAAATATCGCACGCAAAAGACGTGAAGAGGGCAGAGGCAGAACAGGGTGTTCAGATGGCGGATATTGATGCCAGCGAGGCACATGCACTCCGTGGCGTTGGCAAAATTGAATTACCTGCACCAGGGCTTGGTTCATTGAACTATGATCTTTACCTGAAACGTCTCAGCCGCGATCATCCGAATATCCCGATCATCATAGAACACCTCGACGAATCGGATGTGCCCCGCGCTAAAAGGTTTATTGAAGACAAGTTGAAGGCGGCGGAAGCATAGATGCAAGGCAAAAGGCAAACGTCAACGCACTCCACCCTCCGCACTCCGTTCTCCGTCCCACGTTCTCATTTCCCGTGCTTTTCCCTCCACAACTTCAGCATGTGCACATTAATTGCCCACTGGTCTGCAAGGGGTTTGCGTGTATATGGTTCGGTAGGCATGTAGTCGGGTGGTCCGAATTCGGTCAGCACCGTTAGCGTTTCATTGTTATTTCTTTTTATCTCCGCAATTTTGTCCCACCACGCAAAATGCGCATCTACAGCTTCTTTCCATTG
>JAFAGE010000045.1 GCA_023423015.1 Bacteroidota bacterium | reverse complement strand
ATTGTTGATTTCATAGGCGGCAAAGGTAATGGTTTGGCTACATCCGCTCTCTCAGCCGATTAGGGGAGAGTTGCAGAAAATACTGTCCTTCGGAGGTAGGGGTAATTACCAGATTTTCGGTCGTAATAGCACTTTGCAATAGAATATTTTGATCACTACTTTTGAAGGTGATCCATAATCCTAATAAAATCCGGTTCTATGAAGAAAGTTTTACTCAAAGTCTTTCTCTTAACCTCCATATTTTTCTGGGCCTTTCGGCCGCTGGTGAGTAAGGCACAATGTTCGTGCAGCGGAGGTACACCGGCAAATACTATCGAATACGTGGTGGAACTCAGTGCCACCAACCAATCGAATACCACCATCAGCTTTCCTAAGTTCGATCCGGCAATAGGTACATTGAACTGCGTTCGCCTCGATGATACGTTATCCATCGTTTCTGCCACAGGTATCAGAAACTATGATCCGATGGAGGTAGAATACGAGTTCCAACTTACGCTGAACACCAAGGTGGAAGGACCTTCACTTACCAGGACCAACTTCAAGAACACGCAATATGGGCCGGATTTGCTGGCGGCTTATGGAATGCCGGGAGACTCGATCAACTACGGTCCGGATACCATTTACAACAACTGGCCGTCCACGCGTACAAATTCTTCGAACATGACCCCATACCTCGGGGCTACCGGAAACGTAGATTTTGTGTACACGATTGGAGGGGGTGTGATCGCCGTAGGTGGTGCAAACTACAATGCGCAGGTAAGAACAACTACCTGGGGCACATTCAAGCTCACATACATGTGGTGTCCCAATTCCGTTCTGGCTACCGGAGTGTCAAACCTGACGGTAAACCGGCTTGGAGAGGAAATAGAACTGCAATGGAAAGGACCTGACTATTCATCAAACGATAACTTTAAAATAGAAACCAGTACTGATGGAAAATTCTTTACAAACCTTAAGCAGGGAACAGGCACAAACATTATTGAAGGTTCTTCAACAAAATACAAGTTTAAGTATCGACCTGATCAGCATCCTGACAAAAAGATCTACTACCGCGTGCGGTTCGAGCGCCAGAACGAAGTGATGTATTCAGAAACCAGGTGGCTGATGCCCGAAGTGATCCCAGGAAATGTCATCTCGATTTATCCTAATCCGGCATCACACACTGCCCGCATAAAACTGAACGAATCTGTGTCGGGCGAAGTGGAGCTGGAATTGACAAACCAGGTTGGCCAAACCGTTTTGAAAAGAAAGGTGTGGGCTCATGAAACAAGCAGTTTTCAGCTTCCTATAGATAACCCGCCTCCTCCGGGCATGTACATGCTGAAGGCACGCGTTGCAGGCGCCTCCAAAGTTTATTCAGGCAAGTTGTTGTTTACGAGATAAAACATACTTTTGCCTGATGTACAATATAGAGGACATGGAGTATAATACTGGTCGCAGCCAGCTCATCATGAGAGAATATGGCAGGCATATTCAAAAAATGATTGAATATCTGCTTACCATTGAGGATAAGGAAACCCGGCAAAAGAATGCTTATGCTGTAATTGAGTTGATGGGCTTTCTGAATCCTCACCTGAAAAACGTAGAAGACTTCCGTCATAAGTTGTGGGACCACCTCTTCCTCATTTCGGATTTCAAACTCGATGTAGATTCACCATACCCGATTCCAACACGCGAAACTTTGCGTGCCAAACCGAAGCCGCTGCCTTATCCAAAGAGATATCCCCGCTTTGCACACCTCGGCAAGAATCTTCAAACAGTAATTGATAAAGCGCTTAAAGAAGAAAATCCTGAGAAAAAGCAGGGTTTCGCCAATGCCATCGCATATTACATGAAGCTTGCTTACAGCAACTGGCATAAAGAAACTGTGCACGA
Source organism: Bacteroidota bacterium (assembly GCA_023423015.1). Classification (GTDB taxonomy): domain Bacteria; phylum Bacteroidota; class Bacteroidia; order Chitinophagales; family Chitinophagaceae; genus Flavitalea. The sequence continues at coordinate 8,747 of JAFAGE010000045.1, read as the reverse complement.
TGATGCTATTCAAAGTGAGCTCAGCAGTATTACGGATGGTCAGCTGGCGTTCACAAATACTCCATACGTAAGAAGTCCACGCCAGGAAGGCAGCGGAAACAGCGAGAGAAGAAACTTCAACGATTTCAGAAATAAGAGAAATCAAAAATTTCAATCGCGCGGCCGCAACGATAATAGCCGCAACAACAGCGGCGGCAAATTCAACAAGAAGAGATTCAAGTAACCGCTTCAGCAATCTTACCGCATGCGTTCATTCGAAGTCATCGGGGGAAAGAAGTTAAAGGGTGAGATCATTCCCCAGGGCGCAAAGAATGAAGCTCTGCAGATCATCAGCGCCGTATTATTAACTTCCGAGAAGGTCGAAATCACCAACATTCCCGACATTATTGATGTAAATCTCCTGATAGAGTTGTTGGGCGATATGGGTGTGTATACAGAACGAAAAGACAGGCACACCTGCGTATTCCAGGCGAACAATGTAAATGTTGCTTATCCCGGCAGTGAAAATTTCATGAATAAGGGAGGGCGCCTCCGTGGTTCGGTGATGACAGCCGGCCCCATGCTCGCCCGCTTCAAAAAGGCTTTTATTCCTAAGCCGGGAGGCGATAAGATAGGCAGAAGAAGACTCGATACTCATATTATCGGTTTTCAGAAACTCGGGGCTAAATTTTCGTATGATAGCGACGACGGATTTTTTCATCTGACTACAAACAGGCTGAGGGGAACAAATCTTCTTCTCGATGAACCTTCGGTAACCGGTACTGCGAACATAGTCATGGCAGCAGTACTCGCAGAAGGAGTCACAACCATTTATAATGCGGCCTGCGAACCTTACATCCAGCAGCTTTGCAAAATGCTGAACAGAATGGGTGCCAGGATCAGCGGCATAGGTAGCAACCTGCTAAAAATAGAAGGTGTTGACAAACTCGGCGGCACCACACATCGCATCCTACCCGACATGATTGAAGTCGGCTCATTTATTGGTCTTGCTGCGATGACACAGGGCGATATTACAATCAAAGGGGCCAGCATAGAGAATCTTGGCGTAATACCAGAAAAGTTTCGCCAGCTTGGAATCAAGATGGATATCAATGGTGATGACATTCATATTCCCGAGCAGGAGCAATATGAAATCCAGAATTTCCTCGACGGGTCGATACTAACGATCTATGATCACCCCTGGCCGGGTTTTACTCCCGATCTTTTGAGTATCGTTCTGGTAGTTGCAACCCAGGCAAAGGGCACAGTTCTTATACATCAGAAAATGTTCGAGAGCAGGTTGTTTTTTGTAGATAAACTAATGGAGATGGGAGCGCAGATCATTCTTTGCGATCCGCATCGTGCAGCAGTGGTGGGCCTGGGTAGAAATCATCCATTGAGAGGAATTACCATGAGCAGTCCCGATATTCGTGCAGGTGTAGCTTTGCTGATTGCTGCATTAAGTGCGAATGGAAAAAGTGTGATTCAGAATATCGAACAAATCGACCGTGGATATCAATATATTGATCAGCGGCTGAACAACCTCGGAGCCCAGATCAAAAGGATTTCGTGAATATGACATCTGCCCGAAAAATACTAATCATTACCGCGCCTTCCGGTGCCGGCAAAACATCGGTAACTACACACCTGCTGCAACACATTCCCCAGCTCGAATTTTCGGTATCGGCTGCCACACGTACGCCCCGGGAAAATGAAAGGGATGGTGTCGACTACTACTTCATGTCGCTGGAAGACTTTCAACGGAAAATTCAAAAAAACCAGTTTGTCGAGTGGGAAATGGTGTATGAAGGCAAATATTATGGCACGCTCCGGTCGGAGCTCGAACGTATCTGGAACGACAATAAAGTACCAGTTCTCGACATTGATGTGAAAGGTGCGATACACGTGCAGCAGCAATACCCCGAGCAAACATTGTCAATATTCATAGAGCCGCCATCAATTGAAGAGTTGAAACGGCGTTTGCAGGGACGTGGAACAGAAACAAAGGAATCGCTGGATGCGCGCGTCAGCAAGGCTTCGTACGAAATATCTTTTAAGCACTCTTTCAGCCATACAATTATCAACTACGATCTGGACGAGGCAAGGAAACAGGCCATGAACATCGTTAAAGAGTTTGTTGAAGAAAACGACGAAGAACCCGAGTTTCCCCCTGCCCTGACCTGATAAATGCGTTAAATACAAGGGTATGAACTCTTTTTTCTCACCTTTTTCGTGATTACCTTGTAGTATGGATGTAGTTGTAATTGTAGCGATAGCGGTTACATTTTTGTTCATTGCTTTCTTTTCGGGCATAGAAGTAGCATTCGGCACAGCAAACAGGCTGAATATTGAATTGAAAAAAAAGCAGGGTTCATCAAGTGCCGCAATGCTTTCTAATTTGTTTGATGAACCTTCGAAGTTTATTGGAACTGTAATTGTCGGTTTCAACGTCTTCCTGGTGGCTTTTGTATTACTGGTGAGCGCCTTCTGGAACGTGCTCCTCAACAGGGCAGAAATTACAAGCTCCTTCATCCTCCCGCTTCGTTTAGTGTGTGAAATACTTTTATCTCTCCTGGTCGTAATCATCCTGGGTGAGTTTATACCCAAGGCTGTCTTTCGCACAAAGAGTGATGCGATGCTCATGTTCTCCGCCCGTTCAGGAATACTGGGTTTCGTTCATGATATATTTCACCCGATTTCTACGGCCCTTATCCGAATATCGCAGTGGATACTGACTATTATTTTCGATATGCGGATCGATAAGAAGAAGGACAGCTTTTCAAGAGCAGACCTGGAAAACTTTTTTCAGCAAACCACGGAATTCAACGAAGAAGGTCAGGATCTGAATACAGACCTGTTTGAAGCAGCGCTGTCACTGCATAAAGTCAAGGTTCGCGAATGTCTTGTTCCCCGGAAAGAAATCGAAGGCGTGCAGCTAAACACTGCTGTAGATGATGCACGAAAGAAGTTTGTAGATACACGGTTGAGTAAACTTGTGGTTTACGATGGTACTATCGACCAGATCGTAGGATATATTCACCAGTTGGACCTTTTCAAAAATCCCCAGACCCTGAAAGAAATTCTATTACCCATTCCAGCCATCCCTGAAAGTATGAGCGCCACAGACCTCATCAGTAAGCTGTCTAAGGAGAGAAAAAGTATCGCATGGGTGGTGGATGAATTCGGAGGCACGTCTGGAATAGTTACTATGGAAGATATGCTGGAAGAAATTTTCGGGGAAATAAAGGACGAATATGACGTGGAGGAGTTCGAAGAGAAGAAGATTTCTGAGCACGAGTACATCCTGTCGGGCAGGCTGGAGTTGGACTATCTCATTGAAAAATACGGTCTTGAGTTCCCTGATGAAAGCTCGGAAACCCTTTCCGGGTTCATCATTCACCAGCATGAAACGATACCAAAACTGAAAGAACGCATTATAATAAATGATTATGAATTTGAGATTCTGCATGTGAGCGACACGCGAATCGAGATGGTTCGTCTAAAGATACTGCAGTAAGCAGATCGTTTACCTTAAATTTGCGCCGCTTCGTTATAGTAGATTCAACCAAATGGCATTATCATTTTTAAATAAGCGCAGCCAGGACAGAGAGATGAGTTTCATTGACCACCTTGAGGAATTAAGGTGGCATATAGTACGGTCGCTGATTGCTGTACTTATCATCGCGATTGTCATTTTCGTGTACATGGACACGTTCTTCGACACGGTGATCATGGGTCCTCTCCGGCCGGACTTTATCAGTTATGACGCACTATGCAGGTTTAGCAACTGGGCAGGTTTGGGAGATTCGCTATGTGTTCCCATAACCAACACCAAACTTCAGGCTACTACTTTTGGCTCGCAGTTTATTTCAAGTATATCCATCGCCTTCGTGTCCGGGTTTATCGTCGCATTTCCCTATATCTTCTGGGAATTCTGGCGTTTTGTAAAACCGGCACTGACCGAAAAGGAGATCAGGACTACGCGGTTCGCCATATTCTTTGTTTCGTTTTTCTTCTTTACAGGAGCGGCGTTCGGGTATTACCTCCTTGCACCGTTCACCTTCAGCTTTCTGGGGAACTACAAGCTTGGTAACATGAATCTACTTGAAACACGCCCGATGCTGTCTGACTACGTCGACAACCTGGTTAACATCACCCTTGGTGCTGCCATCGCCTTCCAGTTGCCGGTAGTTGCCTATGTGCTTACCCGCATCGGATTGGTAACGCCTTCCTTCCTTAGAACTTACCGGAAATATGCCTATGTGGCAATCCTGATTGTTGCGGCTATCATTACTCCTTCGCCCGACTGGATGAGCCAGATGATTGTGTGTGTTCCCCTGGTGATTTTATACGAGTTCAGTATTTTCCTTTCGAAAAGAGTCTACGCAATCGAAGAGGCCAAAATGAGATACTAAAAGAATTAACTTGCGCGCGGGTATCGCTGTATTCCCGTTAAAGTATTATCAATTATGAGAGAAAATGTTCCCCCCATAGCCATCGGCAGCGACCATGCCGGATATGAATTCAAAACCAAATTGGTAGCCTTCCTTGAAGAAAAAGGATTGCAGGTAAAAGACATGGGGGTGTACAACGATAGCTCGGCAGATTACCCGGATTTTGCTCATCCTGTGGCTTATGCAGTTGAAAAGAGGGAAGTTTCATCCGGTATCCTGGTTTGCGGCAGTGGTAACGGCGTAGCGATTACAGCCAACAAACACCAGGGCATCCGTGCAGCTTTATGCTGGACACCGGAAATCGCGAAACTTGCCAGGCAGCACAACAATGCGAACATTATATGCCTGCCCAGCAGGTTTATTTCTATTGATGAAGCAAAGGAAATGGTGGACCTTTTTCTGAACACTTCATTCGAAGGTGGCCGTCACCAGAAGCGGATCGATAAAATCTCCTGCTGATCTACCATCCCAACACATAGGCAAAGATGAGCGGCGCCACTATGGTTGCATCGCTTTCTATTACATACTTGGGGGTGTTGATGTCTAATTTACCCCACGTTATTTTCTCATTCGGAACTGCTCCGGAGTAAGAACCATACGACGTTGTTGAATCTGAAATCTGGCAGAAATAGCTCCAGAATGGAACATCATGCCATTCCAGATCCTGGTACATCATGGGTACTACGCAGATCGGAAAATCGCCCGCTATACCGCCCCCGATCTGGAAGAATCCCACTCCTTTACCGGATGAATTGTTCCGGTACCATTCCGATAGCCATACCATGTAGTCGATACCACTTTTCATGGTTGACGACTTCAATTCATTCTTGATTACATACGAAGCGAAGATGTTTCCCATGGTGCTGTCTTCCCATCCGGGAGTTACAATCGGCAGGTTTTTCTGCGCTGCTGCCAGCATCCAGCTGTTTTTTGGATCAATCTCATAGTATTGCTCCAGGTCGCCGCTAAGCAGCATCTGGTACATGTATTCGTGGGGGAAGTAGCGCTCACCCTTATCGTCGGCGTGTTTCCACGCTTTGAAAATGTGTTTCTGTAAACGCCTGAAAGCCTCTTCTTCGGGAATGCACGTATCCGTTACACGATTGTAATGATTTTCGAGCAGGTCCCACTCTTCCTGTGGACTAAGATCGCGGTAGTTTGGAACGCGCTTGTAGTGGCTGTGTGCCACCAGGTTCATGATATCTTCTTCAAGATTTGCTCCTGTACAACTGATGATCGCAACTTTATCCTGCCTGATCATTTCCGCCAGGCTGAGGCCTAACTCTGCAGTACTCATTGCCCCTGCAAGGGTGATCATCATTTTGCCACCGTTTAGCAGGTGTTCTTCATATCCTTTGGCAGCGTCTACCAAAGCGGCAGCATTAAAGTGTCGGTAGTGATATTGTACAAATTGCGAAATTGGTCCCTTACTCATACTCTTCCTTTTTTATAGCGGCCAAAGGTAATTAAAAGGGTTGAGCAGCGGACTTGAGGATAAGACGCAAAAAACCCCGCTCACCAACTAAGCGGGGTTCGACAATTAGAAACCTATGCCGGAAACGTATATCTGTTAGTCTTCTTTCTTTACTTTCTTTTCCACCATCCAGCTGCTTCCGCGATCTGCTTTATAGGTGATGGTGTGTGTAGGTGTTTCGACTGTTGCGTAATAAATTGTTTCGCCACGTGCCGACACTTCGAACAGTTCAGTAAGCCAATACTGGTTGTAACCTGCCTGGAGCTCGGTTGCAAGACTCATTGGAAGTTGTGATACTGCAATATGTCTTGAAGCTGCAATCTGTTCACCGGAAGCATCGAAGTAGGCGAATACTACCTGGCCATTCAATTTGAATTCTGCCCTGTATAAGTCTTTTCTTACTTCCCATTTTACGTTTTCAGCCTTTGTAAATTTCTTATTGAAGGCTGTAAGAACCCTTTGATTTACATCGTTGATGTTTTTTGAAAATGCTGTTCCTGAAATTACTGTCAGCACCAGCGCCAACATGAAAAACCGTTTCATTGTTATAGTGTTTTTATATTCTTTCAATTTTTTTTCTCTCAAACGCGTTTATACCTAATCAGACGCAGCATTGAAATAAAGGTTACAGCCCCGGAACATTTTTTTGTAAATTGATTGAGTGAATTACCTCGCGCACGCATATCTCTCCTTTGGCGATCCCCAGGTGGTTACCGGAAACCTTATCAGCGATTTTGTTAAAGGCCGTAAGAAATACGATTACCCGCCGCGCATTCTCGCCGGGATAGAATTACACCGGGCAATCGATAGCTACACAGATACACACCCTATAAATAAGGAGATATCCGCCATATTCCGGCCGGTATATGGCCTATACAGTAGTGCGTTTGTCGACATAGTTTATGATCATTTTGTAGCACTTGAGATTGCAACTAACGGAGACGCACATTTGCTGAACTTTAGTGAAGAGGTTTATTCATCGGTTGATAAGTACGTGCATATGCTACCGGATTCTTTTAACAATATTTTCCCATTCATGAAAGAGTACAACTGGCTTTATAATTATCAATATGGATGGGGAATCGAAAAAAGTATTGCAGGTCTGGTACATCGTGCTAAATACATGTCTGATAGCAAGTCTGCATTTCGTTTATTCGAAAATAAATACGATGAGTTCAAGCGCGCATATGAAGCCTTCTTTCCCGGGCTGCGCGCCTTTTCTCTGGAAAAATTTTCAGATATTCACTAAATGGATTGTACGAAGCTACTTTTATCTGTCCTGTCAACCTTTATTCTCTTATCCTGTGAGCAGAAGGAAGCACCTCCGAAACAGCAACAACCTGGCACTATTACACCTGTTAAATCACCCCGCGATGATAAAGAGAGACTTTACAACGTAGACAAATCTCCGATGGACATCGTGTACTTCCCTGAAGATTTTCCTGTACTTAAAATGTCGGGTAAAGTGGAAGGAGCACCGGTGGCCAGGGTAATATATAGCAGGCCTTCAAAAGATGGAAGGGCAATATTCGGAAACGTGGTAAAATATGGCACATACTGGCGGCTCGGAGCAAACGAAGGAACAGAGATTGAATTTTTCAGCGATGTTGTAATCAACGGGCAACGGGTTCGTAAAGGGCGCTATATTATTTATTGTATTCCCTATGATAAGAAATGGACAATTAAGTTGAACAACGACCTGTTCTCTTGGGGACTTCGGATCCATAGTAACCGTGATGTATATACGTTCGATATACCTGTTTCGAAACTGAATCAGCCCCTTGAGATATTTACGATGAAATTCAGTGAAACAAATGAAGGTGGAGAATTAATTATGGCCTGGGATAGTGTGCGGGCGCAGCTTCCATTCGTACCGCAAGTAGTAAACAGACCTTAAACGAATGACGAAAGTCAATAAAAAAGGGGTCTGAATAGAAATTCAACCCCGTTTTTAAAATCCAATATCCTATGAAAAACCGTTGTAAAAATAAGGGTATGCACTGATATGGACAACAGGTTTTTTAACGGGGTAAGGGGAAATACTGCTAGTTTTTGATAAGTTTTTCCTGGGACATAACATTGGTCAACTTGTTGCTAAAACGAATCAGGTAAATCCCTTTTTCAAGTGACGACACATTGATGGTATGAATGCCTTGTACCCGGCTTTGGAAAATCCGTGGCTTACCGGTAGCATCGGAGATCTGAACGTCGATAGGCGACTCGGTCTTAATAATGAGAACATGGTCCACCGGGTTGGGATAAAATTTCCAGGTAACTTCGCCTGTAACGGTTGCGGAGACGGTAGGCGAGTATAGAGAATCTGCTTCGCGAAACGAATATCGCAGCCGGTAATAACTCCTGCCATTTTTGGGTGCATCATCCGTCCAATAAAACTGCTTTTGGTTTTTAACCTTATTCAGCACTCCAACGATTTCGAAAGCTTGTCCGTTTCCACTTCTTTCGATTGCAAAAAACTCAGGTGCCGTTCCGTTTATACGCCAACTAAGCTGAACCTTATTTGCGTCGGAACCTGTAGCGTTAAAATCCGTGACAATTCTATGCGGGTCTTCCTTCACTGCCTGCGACGGTGAAGGAGAGCTTGAGGAGACGTCCTGCGCGGAACACATGAGCACAGAGATGCTCACGAAAGTGAGAAGCAGTACTTTCAGCATAGAATCTAATGGGTAGAAAATGCGAAACTTATTAACAAAATTAATGCCGCCTTGTGGAAAACTCCATATTGCGTTGTAAATTATTTTTTTATCGTTAAAAAATTCCAAAACTAAATCACTCACCAATGACGACAAGAAAGGTTTTAGCGAGAAAACGAATTGCACTGG
>JAFAGE010000137.1 GCA_023423015.1 Bacteroidota bacterium | reverse complement strand
GCCCCTACAAACGATCCGCCTGCTCCGGCACCTCCAAAACCAAAAGCTGTATTTAAAGGGGTGAATGGTAACGGTACAGGCGGCAACGAAGCCGACGACTACAAAAAGGGAGGTAATGAAGGTATTGCCGGTGGACGTGGTGACCAGGGTGCACCAGGCGGTAATCCTGATTCCGACAATTATCGGGGCGGTGGCAACGGATCCGGCGTAGCTTTAACCAGGGGACTGTCCGGCCGCCGGATTGTACGCACGCCATCCTTCGAAGACGATTTTAACGAGAACGCGAAGATTTCTGTCGACGTTCGTGTTGATGCTGCAGGTAACGTTATTTCGGCCGAATATCAGCCAAGAGGATCTACTACTTCTGATCCGAACCTGAAAGCTATTGCTTTGCGTAAAGCAAAACAGGTTAAATTTAACCCGGGTTCTGATGAATCTTCCGGAACCCTACAGTTTAACTTCAGGTTGAAAAGCTGATTCTTAAATCGTAGCCGGGCAGCAAATGACGTACACTGAAACGCTGGAATACCTTTATAGCCGGCTACCGATGTTCAGCCGGACAGGAGCGTCAGCGTTTAAAGCTGACCTTTCCAACACTATCAAAATCTGCAAATCTTTCGGTAACCCTCAGAACAATTTCCGTTCGATTCATATTGCCGGCACAAATGGCAAAGGTTCGTGCAGCCACATGCTTGCCGCCATCCTGCAATCCTGTGGATATAAAACCGGCCTTTACACTTCCCCTCACCTGAAAGACTTTCGCGAACGCGTTCGTATTGATGGCGAAATGATCAGCGAAGAGTTTGTGATCGATTTTACCGAACGCAGTAAAAAGATCATCGACCAGATATCGCCTTCCTTCTTTGAATTATCCGTAGCGATGGCTTTCGAATATTTCAGCAAGAATCGGGTAGACATTGCCGTTATCGAAACAGGATTAGGCGGCCGCCTCGACAGCACCAATATCATCAGCCCGATTTTATCGGTGATCACAAACATCGGACTGGACCATATGAATATTCTCGGCGATACGGTGGAGTTAATAGCACGCGAAAAAGCCGGTATCATAAAACAGAAAACGCCTGTTGTGATCGGCGAATCCTCGATCGACACTGATGAAGTGTTCCTGGAAGTTGCAGCACAGAAACACGCACCTATTGTGTTTGCCGATAAGAAGTGGTACGCTGCCGATTGGAAGCATGAGAACGGTTACCTCGTAACCAATGTGGTAGACAAACACGATGAAAGCCGCTTTACCTGCATGCTTGACCTGGCAGGATATTACCAGCTGAAAAACCTGGTTACAATAACAGAGGCTGTACATCAACTCAGGCAACTGAAACTCGATTTACCCGCTGCGCAGGTTATCGAAAGCCTGAAGCAGGTTAGAAAGCTTACCGGACTGCACGGCCGATGGGAAACCATTCACCGCGACCCAACAATCGTGCTTGATGTTGCACACAACGCCGATGGTATCCGGCAACTCGTTCGCCAACTGGAACTATCCGATTATCGCTCGCTGCATATTGTTATCGGGATGGTAAAAGACAAAGAGATTGATGCAGCACTGGAGTTACTTCCCAGGGAGGCCACCTATTATTTCACACGTGCACACATTCCCAGGGCGCTGGATGAATACATTCTGAAAGAAAAAGCTGCTGTCGTTGGCTTAGAAGGTGATTCATACCCCGATGTAAATACTGCGGTGCATGCAGCCATGGAAAAAGCATCTGCCGCCGACATGATACTGGTTTGCGGCAGTGTGTTTGTGGTTGGCGAAGTAATCCCCTTCTGATATTTATTTCTCAGGCTCTGCGAGGTGCGACAGTTTACCAAAACCATACATGATGGTGCACACGTGCAAAGCCTGGAAAATTTTATTTTCTTCGATCAGTCGCTGAACTTCTTCCGGTTCCATCAACACTACTTCTATTTCTTCATTGTGATCCAGTTGTTGCTCACTCACCTGCTCTCCGCCTGTGGCGAGGAACATGTGCATCCAGTTATTATTGGTAGATGGATTCGGCGATATTTTGCCGAGGTAATGGTAGTTCCCGAACCTGAAACCCGTTTCTTCCAATAACTCCCTGGCAATTGCTTCTTCCAGGTTTTTGTCGGTGTCGTCTACACAACCTCCCGGTACCTCCAGTATCGTTTCCTGGATTCCATGGCGATATTGCCGAACCATCACCACGCGATTGTCTTTGGTAATAGCGAGTGCAGATACCCAGGTGGGAAATTCATACACATAATACGGATCGATGATCTTCCCCTGAGGCGTTTCACATACATCTTTTCTGATCGTAAACCACGACTCTTTGTACAGGTACTCTGATCGGAGTATTTTCCAGTTCATTTACAATTCTTAAGTCTTTACTTCCTTACCCCGGAATGTTCCACATGTGCCACATGGTGCCTTCCGTGCCATGAATACATACCAAGCATGTACCAAAGTGAAATGGTCTTTTTCTGTTCGGGATGAAACACTGTGCGGTCGAACTGCTCGCGTGTCATATTCTTCACGATTTCGTACCAACGCGCATGCAGGCAATGCAGCAAAGTGATGGAGATGTTGCATGGCAGATTGGTAGTGTCTTGCAGCTCGGCCCATTTCTTCTCTTCGTATGGTTTGATGGTGGGGTTATCTTCAGTGAGAGCCAGCTTAAAACGGATATATGCATTCATGTGACTGTCTGCAACGTGATGCACCAGTTGGTTTATTCTCCAACCTCCTTCCCGGTAAGGTGTGTTTAGTTGGGCTTCATCCAGGTCGTGGATGGAATTCTCAAGAAGGCCGGGTAGGAACTTGATGTCGTTCAGCCATTCTTTACGTTGTTTGTCGGAGTAATCTTGCGGTTCATACTTCCCAATGGGATACCGCGGGTCAATAGTTGTTCCGCTCATATGCTGTTGTTATTCGGTGAACTCGTGGCCCGTTAGATAGATGAACACATCTTCCAGGTTGGCTTTCTTCACCTGCTTCGGTCGCTCAAATCCGGTAGCCACCAGTTTATCTATTAAACGGTCTGGTGTATCAAGAGAAATAATTTTTCCCGCATCCATAATGGCCACCCGGTCACACAGCGCTTCTGCTTCGTCCATATAGTGTGTGGTTATAATTACAGTGGTTCCTTTATCACGGATGTCGCGAATCAGCTGCCAGAGATTTCTGCGGGCCTGCGGGTCGAGGCCGGTAGTCGGCTCATCCAAAAAAATAATCTGCGGATCATTGATCAGTGTGGTTGCGATAGAAAACCGCTGCTTCTGGCCACCACTCAGTTCCTTGAACTTATTCTTTTTTTTATCTTCCAGGCTCACCAGGCGCAGCAGTTCCATCGGGTCAACTTTGCGGTTATATAACCCTGAAAACAGTTCAAGCAGCTCAACCAGGCGGAGATTGGGATAAAAGCCCGACGTCTGCAACTGCACACCTATGATTTTTTTGATTTCATTGGGCTGTTTATCGAGATCAAAGCCAGACACCATTACGGAACCCGATGTTTTTTCGCGAAGGGTTTCAATGATCTCGAGCGTCGTGGATTTTCCCGCACCATTTTGTCCCAACAATCCGAATATTTCCCCTCGAAATACTTCAAAACTGATGTTCCTGACCGCTTCGAAACTTCCGTAATTCTTCGAGAGATTCTTAATACTTATAATCGGCTCGTTCATTGTCATGTTAATGTTCCAGGTATGTTGCCAGTTCTTCCATCATTTGCCGGCTGCCGATAAACAGCGGCGACCGCTCATGCACCGAACCTGGCTGAATGTCTAATATTCTTCTTTTTCCATCTGTTGCTTTTCCACCTGCAACTTCCACGATAAATGCAAACGGATTGCATTCATACATCAGCCTCAGCTTACCTTCTGGCTGGCTTTCAGTGGCCGGATACATAAATATACCACCTTTAATGAGGTTGCGATGCAGGTCGGCCACAAGGCTGCCAATGTACCGCTGCGTATATGGCGCACCGTTAGTACTGTTCTTTTGCTCGCATGCTTCCAGGTAAGCCCGCACTCCGGCGGAAAAAGAACGGTGATTGCCGTAATTTACTGAGTAATACTGGCCAGACAAAGGACATTGAATATCAGGATGACTAAGACAGAATTCTCCGATCGATGGGTCGAGTGTGAACCCGTTCACTCCTCTCCTTGTTGCATAAACCAGCATGGTAGATGAACCATACACAATGTAGCCGGCAGCCACCTGGTTGACGCCTTTCTGTAAAAAATCCCTTTCTTCGGCAATACTTCCTACCGGGGTGATCCTGCGATAAACGCTGAAGATCGTTCCGATTGAAACATTCACATCTATGTTCGAGCTGCCATCGAGCGGATCAAAAAGACAAACATACTTAGATGCCCGGCTTACTTCATCATCGAACGACATCAGCTCGTCAAGTTCTTCGCTGCCAATACCGGCGCAGCTGATACCATGCCTCAGCACACCCATGAACTGCGAATTCGCAAACACATCCAGTTTTTTCACCTCTTCACCCTGCACATTTACGGAACCGGCATCGCCGAGAATGTCGGCCAGGCCGGCTTTATTTACTTCAACATTGATCCTTTTGGCCGCGCGACCTATGTCGCGCAACAGTCCGCTGAGTTCACCGGTAGCTTTAGGAAAATTGCGTAATTGCTGGATGGTAAACTCATCCAGCGTAAAAACTTTACGGGTAGCTGAATTCATGTGGCAGAGGCAATTATTAATCGCAACAAAAAGCGCGACAAATGTAAGTGAATAATTAATTTTATCTGTTCAGCACACTTTAACAGCTTTAGATGAAAGTTTTCAAATTCGGGGGCGCAAGCGTCAGTACTATTGAACGGATCGTTAATGTAAAAGAAATTCTCAAAGACTACCCTGGCGAAAAAATTCTGGTTGTCATCTCTGCAATGGGCAAAACCACCAATGCCCTTGAAAAAGTGGCAGAAGCTTTTTTTGCCGGCAACCAGGAAGAAGCTCTTTCATTATTTGAAGCAATAAAGGAGCAACACCTGAAC
>JAFAGE010000390.1 GCA_023423015.1 Bacteroidota bacterium | reverse complement strand
AGAGGTGAAAGGTGAGAGGTGAAAGGTGAGAGGTGAAGTTGCAATCCGACTTTATTTAGTAACGGCCACCAACTTCACCTTCAGCTCAGGGTCTTTCATATTCTTATCGAGCGGGAACATTGGTCGTTGTATTCTTTTGTACGGCAATCTTTCGAGATTCTGGTCAACTCCTCCCGGTGTGAGTGCAAGCATCCAGCCTTTTTGCATGGCATATAGTTCCGGCTCCAGGTAGCCGATCTTCACCACAACAATATCTGTATTTCCCGGTTCAAGTTGTAATCTTGTAAAATCTTCTTCTTTGTGGTAAGGTTTTCTTTTGCGTGTAACAATTACATATGCGTTGCCGGTTTTTACCACCACTTCCACTTCAGCATGCCTGTCGCCATTAACAATAGAATGAACTATGCCTTTTAATTCTAATGGTGGAGCGAATCGCGCATCGACGGCTGCACCAACCATACCTGTCACTTCATTTCCTACCCCTGCGGCTAGTGCTTTTTCTACCAGGTCGGGCCCGGGAATGGATGCATAAATCAGCGATTTCCCATTTTCATTGTTGAATTCCGGGCGCCGCAGCAATTGTTGTAATGTCCATGTTACATCGCCGGCACCGCCAGCAGTGGGATTATCGCCGGAGTCGCTGATGAAATATGGTTTACTTTTCGACGATAAAGCTTCTGCGAGGCATTCCTCGAGATTTCCCGTTGGTGCAACAAAATCGAATTGCTTCCTTACGCTCCAGAATTTCCTGGCGAGTTGTTCCGCGTTGCGCGTTACGGCTTTTTTATCGTCGCCTACAACCATCACAACAGCATGATTGCGCGGTTCATCGGCCCATGGATATCCAACCCAGATGGCTGCATCGATAATGCCTGGCTGTTCAGCCGCAGGCTTTACAGCTGCATACAATGATTTTGCAGGTTCTATGCGCGTGCTTGTTTGTTCGCCCGGAAGAAGAATCGGAACCTTTATCCAGGCTTTATAAGGTGGTTTACCTTTACCGCTGGCGAGGCGCTCCAGTAAATTTCTTACAGACCGTTCCTTTGTTTCCATTGCATCCTCATGTGGTGCCATGCGGTAACACGTGATGAGATCGCTTTTTTCTGCCAACGTGAGCGATACATTTCCATGAAGATCCATCGACGTTGAGATCATCGTCTTATTTCCAACTACCTCCCGAACTCTTTTTATATAATCACCTTCGGGGTCGTCAAGTCCAACAACACTCATGGCTCCGTGTATGTCGAGGAACATGCCATCGTATGGCAGGTTCGCTTTCAAACGTTCCAATATTTTACCAACGATGGATTCATAAGCTTCTCGTGTTACGATGCCACCGGGCAGCGACCTTGCAGCTACTGTAGGAAACCACAAGGCCTGCTGACGCAGTTGCGATGAATCTGAGAGAAAAGGATATGAATTGAAAACATCTGCACCATATCGTGGATGAAAAGCTTCCTCATGCGTAAGGGCAGGAGAGAAGGTGCTCGACTCAATTCCAAAAGAGGCAATCGCTATCCGGGGTTTGCTGCTAGTTACATTCTGTGCTTGCGTCGAACTGACGCAAACGAACAGCGCTGCCAACATGAATACCAAATGCCTCTTCATATTTCGGATTGTAGATTATTTGGAAGGCAATACAGTTGCGTCCAGCGGACGGCCTGTTGCCTTATACAACTGTAGCCGCGCGGCTTTATCTCCTTCCAGAACCTTTCTTGCAGCAGTGGCAACTGGTTCAGCATATTCGCGTGGAACTACGATCACGCCGTCTCCATCGGCAACCACAATATCCCCTGCGCGAACAAGAACTCCACCTACAACAACATTTTTGTTCACCGATTCAAGTTCATTGCGTCCCGGCCGGATTCCGCGACCACGTTGTAATGGGTCCTGGTAAACGGGAATCTGCTGTTTGATAATTTCATCGGTGTCGCGAACCCCACCTTCGCTAATTATTCCTACTGCTCCCTTCTGAACCCACGCAAGCGAATTTGCAGAGCCAACAGATCCTACGTCACCATCACCCTGGTTATCGATTACGATAATTTTACCTGGTTTAACGGAATCTTCGTATGTCTGGGGTGATATACGGTTGTACCAGCTGCCTTCCCATTTGGCGTATTCTTCGGGAGTCATAGTGTTTGGAACCATCTTATTGGTAGGAACATATCGTGCAGTTACTGCAATGCCGCACACCATGTGCTTAAAGCTGTCGATGTCTTTCCATAAAGGCTGAATACGCTGGTCCATTAATCCCACATCTTTCAACCCTGCAATGTCCATCCCATCCGAAACATCGGCAACCCTCAGACCCTTATACATTTTCAGAATTTCCTCATCGGTGTAGTTCTTCTTCGATTGTGCAAAAGAACCCGCGCAAATAATAGTCATCAAAAAAACAAAGAACCCTTTATTCATAGTCAAGCGTTTAAACAAACAATTACGGCAGGCGGCAATCATAAAGCCGCTCACCTCTCACCTCTCACCTTTCACCTTTCACTTTTCACGTCTCACGTCAATACCACGGAATCATCCTCTTCAACTCCGAAAGGTCAGGAGCTATGTAAAGTACACTAATCTCGAAAGCATTGCGGATTTCAGCGCGTGTTTTTGAATCGGAAACAGAATAATCATAGCTGCATCCCACCTGGATGCCTTTATGTGTGAAACCAAGATAAGGAATGAGTGCATCTTTCCAGCGGTGCCATGCGCCTACTTTCAAAACATTGTAACCTTCACCGTCAATAAAGATACCATAGGCCAATCCGAGGGTGAGCTCTTCGCTTTTACCCTGGCGCCTGTAGTTGCCCGAAAAATAAAAACTGTTGTTTATGCCTATGTCAATATCCCCCCCTGCCATGAGGGAGTAGAGTGCGGGTTTTTTAAATTGTTCGGTGAGGTAGGTTTCTTCCTGTTTCAATAGATTGTATGCTGCAACACCTGCAAAGAATGACCTGTCTTCAAGCGTGAATGAATAAACGCCACCTAGGTTCAGGTCGAAGTAATGTTTTTTACCCGCTTGCAATTCTTCCCCTATTGGTAGCGATGGATCAAAACCTCCATTGCCTAGTTGATTCTCGAATTGCAGGCGACTGAAATCAATTCTCCTTTCGTTGTAAGATCCCTGGAATCCGAGTCCAACCGACTGAATGTTTTCAGCATCAAGAGAAATATGATATCCTGCGCTGAACATAAAATTATTTGTCTGCACCGCACCGTCCATCGTCTTGTCGTTCAGGAACACCAACCCCAAACCGAGCGTGTTGCCTTCTGGTAGTTGTTCCTGCATTACATGCATATCACCGGAGAATGTAAATGTTCGGTATGGCGAACCGGCAGTATTCCATTGGCTGCGGTAGTTCGCGGCAACCCGGTATGGTCCCGGTGTCAACCCTGTAGAAGCAGGATTAATCAACAAAGGCGTTGAATAGAATTGGGAAAAATGGTAGCTCTGCGCGTTGCATATGCTGCAAACGACGATCGCTGCAATGATGAAGATTCCCTTTTTCATGTCATCGAATTAAGAGGGTTTTACCCGAAAGTTTCACCGGCTGTCCATCGTGTGTAGTTCCTATCAGCATCCACGTGTATGTATCGGAAGGTTGCGGCGCACCTTTGTAAAGTCCATTCCATCCTTCTCCAATCTGCGTAGTTTGAAATACAAGATTTCCCCAGCGGTTGTATACTTTGAAAAATTCGAGCGTTGCAATACTGCCTAAAGGCCTGAGTACATCGTTTGCGTTGTTGCCATTGGGTGTAAATGCTGTTGGCACAAACACCTTTGCCGAAGGTGCAGGTGGATTACCAATTTTTACCAGCACGGTATCTGTTACTTCACATCCCTGGTCGGTAACAATATTCACCTGGTATTCTGTATTATTGGTAACGATGGCTTTCGGAGTTCGCGATTGCGGATTGTCGAGTCCGGTAGGCGGTGTCCATATATACGATGTTCCAATTTCTCTCGCCGAAAGTTGCACCTGCGAATTTGGTGCGGCAATCACATCTGAGTAACGTGTACCACCTTCGCTGGCAAGCGTAACTACTGCACTGTTCGATGAAATACCCGAGCATGTGTTGGTGTTAATTATAACACTGTATGTACCGGGGTCTGTAACAGTCAGTGTTGATGAAGTAGCGCCCTGAATATTGACACTGTCGCGCATCCATTGATACGATGTACCTCCAGATGCAGTAAGCAAACCGGATCCTCCTTCACATATCACGAGGTCAGTTGGCGTAATGGTTCCAGCAGGAGTTGCCACCTGTGTTACCACCACGCTGTTCGATGCATCACCACGGCAATTGCCATCAATTAGCACGGCCGTGTATGTGCCTGCAGAATTGAGACGCAGTGTAGATTTTGTTTCGCCGGCAATTACTACACCGTTTCTTTTCCACTCGTAGGTTTTTCCGCCTGTTGCCGTTAATATCTGTGAACCGCCTTCGCATATTGTAGCAGATGCGGGAGATATTTTACCGGTGGGTTTTTTTATTTGTGTGATTACAGCCTCGTTGGTTGCAGGCGCTGAACATTGTCCTTTTGTAACGATGACAGTATAAGTACCCGGAAGTTTTGCCTCATACGTGGATGAAGTGGCGCCGGCGATATTTTCATTGTTTCTTCTCCATTGATAGGAGTTGCCCCCCGATGCTGTAAGCACCTGGCTTGCTCCTTCGCATATGGTGGCTGTTGCTGGCTTAATTGATCCGATCAGTGCAGCAGGACAGGCTGAAAAGTATTTCCAAAGCTGGTTGTGATGTCCCGCTGCAGATTCACCACCGAACACCCAAAGGTTGCCTTGCGCATCACTCCACGAAACGGAGCCGCCTAATGCACCCGGTGTGTTACCGGCTGTAGCTTCTCCTTTTGTTCCAAACACGGCTTCGGGAACGCCGGTGACAGCACCGCTTAAGAAAGTCCATGTGTTATTTACAATCGAATACCTCCACAATGAGTTTCGAGGGTTGCCATTTCCGGCTCCGCCAGCAAATCCTCCAAAAAACCAGAGATCGCCTTCAGATCCTGTGATGCCTGTGCCCAGTACACGCGCCCCGGGGTGATTTGCCTCATCAGGAATGCCCGCACCTGCAGTTTGCGGCTGAAGGTTCGGGTTCTCAGGTCCTGCTATCCATGCCCAGTCGCCACTGACCCGGTCAAATTTCCAAAGGTCGCTATAGAAGCGTCCTCCATTACCTCCGCCAAACAGCCAGAATTCTCCGGACTTGTCTACCCATGCAGTACTACCCCGTCTTCCGCCCGGAGTGTTATTATCGCGGAATTCGCCTCTTTCACCACGACGAACGTCGGGTATATTATTGCGTTTTCCTTTTACCCATGTCCATTGGCGATCCGACAATGTAAACTTCCATACATCGTTCAGGTCAGTGACGTCATTGTTGGAAGGAAGACCGCGTCCACCAAAGAGCCACAAATCACCTGCTCTATCCACCCAGCCAGCAGCCATTGCACGACCTCCGGGATATCGATTACCGCCTCCGGGACCTCCACCACCACCATCATCATCACCTGTTGGACCGCCGTTTCCGTAGCGGCCATCTTCGTCCACATCGTCGCTTCCTGCTATCCAGGTCCATTGTGCTGTTGCAGGAGAATACACCCACAGGTCGTTCAGGTATCCCTGTTCGTCATCATCTCTTGCATAACCCACTCCTCCGAAAAGCCAGAAATTGCCATCATTATCCACCCAGGCAGTAGCATTTCGTCTCGCACCGGGTTGATTCGTGAGGAGCGGCAAACCTTGTATGCCGTAATTCCCTGAATTATTAGTGGCGCGGGTTCCACCCATCCAGGTCCACATGCCTGTATTGGTATTGTATCTCCAAATATCGTTGAGGAGTCCTGTAGATTCCGACAAGCCATAACCCTGGCCGCCAAACAGCCAGAGATTACCATCGCTATCGGTCCAGGTGCTCGCGCCAATCCTACTGCCCGGTTGGTTGTTTTGAGCAGGTATAAACAAAATGCCGTATTCACCAGTGATGTTTGCAGATCTTTCGCCCTCCATCCACGACCATTGGGCAGAGACAGACTGAGCGAGCGTCAGCAGCAGCAGGATGGGGATATACAATTTGTTCATAAGGGTTATTTTGGTCACATCTCGACCTGCCGCACAGCTTCTTAGAAGCAGTACATGCAAAGCATACGCCAACGGAGCGGTTTCCCAGGGAGATTGACGGCCAAACGGCAGATGAGCAATAGAATCGGTGGGGGTTAGTAGAAGGCCTCGCTTACACAGAATAGTGGATAATTAAAATTACTCCATTTCCTGCAAGAAATATGCAAGGTTTTTGCCTTATACCTTCTCAATGAATGATTTATTTGAATTGCGGCAATTCCTAAGAAAAGATGCGCTCGTAATGATAGCTTACTACGCCCGACTTCGAAGCATAAGTACGAAGTAGCTTTAACGAAATGCGGTCGTGCGTGCTGCTAAACAGCGGCTTACCCGAACCCAGCAATACCGGGGCAATGCTGATACGGTATTCATCAATCAGATTATTTTTAAGAAACGATTCCGTAAGCGATGCTCCGCCAAACAGCCATATATTTTTTCCCGGTTCCTGTTTTATCTTATGTACTGCTTCTTTAATATCACCGCTAACCGTTGTGGCGTCTTCGAAAATCCTCGACTCATCCGTCGTAAACACATATTTCTTTTTCGATTTAAGTTTACTCCACAAACTCGATTCGGCTTCCATTGTAGTATCCGGATTTTCGTGTCTGCCATACATTTCAAAGCTTGTTCTGCCATAGAGAATCGAGTCAATCTCATCTGCAAAACCGTTCAGGTAATTGGCAGCTTCCTCATCGAACGGTATCCAGTCTATCTCGCCGTTTACTCCCTCTATGAAACCATCAAGCGAGGTGATCAGTTCAAGGATAACTTTACGCATGCGTCAAAGATATTGTCTGCCGAAAAATTAAAATAATCCGACTGAACATTTTACCCGCGAATCTGTTTAATAAATTTTGTACCTTCTGGGTGCACAACACCATTCTTATGCTTGCCGCCAAAACTGACCCTTGCAAAAACATCACAACCAAAAAAGAAATTCAATGATCGACCCACGCATTTCCGGACAACTCGATGAACTGTTATCCCAGGCAAGCAAGCTGCGGGAACAGTACGAGCACGATATTACGGAGGGCAAGTCGTTCGAAGAGGTGAAAACAATCTATCTCGAATTCAAAAAAGTGCTTCAGCAGATAGAGCGACTGGAAATCATTGCTTCCAACGCGGAGAACTCAGCCAATTAACTTACGCGAACTCACTACCTACAAGGCGAATTAATTCCAACGTCTTGGAAAATCAAAACATTTACCTTTACTTTGTGTTTCAAAGTGCTTTTACTTCTTTAAAACTGACTCGTATGAAAGTTAGTGCCACAAAATTCATAATTGTGTTCCTCGCTTTGGCATTTGTGTTTCAGTTTATAACCAACTCCATATTGGGCCCCGAGGTATCGCTTTTCCCCCGTGATGGTAAATGGTACCCGGGATCAGATGCTGCCGTTGAATGGAAGAGAACGGTTGCTGCCGTTACATATCCCATCAGGTATGTTATGATTGAACCGCTGGCATTCCTGGGTCAGGATCCTGATCCGGCTCCGCCAGTTTTGTTAATTGCCTTTGCGCTGTATTGGGCAATTATCGGCGCCGCGTTGTATTACCTGCTAAGATTAATATTCATCCGAAAACCATAATGAATTTTGAAGAGATATATTATTCAGCGAAATCGGATAAATGGCTAAACCGATTTGCTAATTTTTGCCGTTATGCGCTTGCAATAAGTTTCATCCCCAGCGGTTGGGTCAAAATTGCCGGTGAACGATTTGCTGAAGGACTGCCATCCAATAATCCGCTTGGCCATTATTTCGATGCCTTGTATTTAACGGGTTATTACTACACATTCCTTGGAATCTCACAACTGATTATTGCATTATTATTGATAATTCCGAGAACATCCGTACTTGGTGCGTTGATGTATTTCCCCGTAATCGTCAACATTACGGTGCTTACGTATGCTACACGCTTCGCAGGAACAAGGTTGGTAACCATGATGCTTCTTGCAAGCTTATTCCTGTTGATCTGGAACTACGACCGCATCAAATATGTCCTCCCGATAAAACAATCTAAAGCAGAATTTACTGTTGTAAGTAATCCGTTGGGGATGCGGTTCCGGGTAATTTTCTTTTCCGGGGTAGTCGCGATACTGACATTCATCATCGTAGGCACATTCTACCTGTTTGAAATTGGTCCGGGAAATTCTGAGGCTGAATGCAGGGGCCAGTGTTATGGGAATAAAAATCCGGCAGCCTGCGAAGCATTTTGTGATTGTATCTATAAACAAGGCCAACCGCTCGACAGCTGCCTGGCGCGATATGAACAGGCAACGGCGGGGAAATCAGATGGGGCATTCGATGCATCAGATTAAATTATAATTATAACAGTAATGCACAGGTGTTTTTTTTGAAATAATAGGCAAAAACCGTTAAGTTTGGAGATAACCTTTTTGTTCAAGATTAACGCCCCGCATTATGAAAGTATTTTTTAAGGCCCTGATTACACTCTTTTTCCAAAGGCACGCAAACGCAAACGTTATCAAAGGTGGAAGTGGTCACTACAATGAGCAGTGCCATCCGCAGACTTACAATTAATTATGCCAGCAACCATCACTGTACGATGGTGCCGCATAGGAATTGAAAACAGGTCTTTTGTATATGGGCCTCGGCTCGGTGCGCTCTATCTGCTGTCGGCCGGGGAAGCTCATAACAGGAAACTCATCCGGGTTCTGGGTTTACGCTCATCCGATCATGAACAGGTTGTTGCTGATCCCGCATCTGTCGTGCTCCATGATATTACTG
>JAFAGE010000365.1 GCA_023423015.1 Bacteroidota bacterium | reverse complement strand
CTCGAGGAAACGCATTATTATCCGTTTGGACTGACAATGGCGGGGATATCATCAAGAGCAATAGGGAAACTCGATAACAAATATGAATACAACGGAAAGGAATTACAGAATAAAGAATTTAGTGATGGTAATGGATTGGATTGGTATGACTATGGTGCGAGGATTATGGATCCACAGATCGGAAGGTTTAGTCAAATTGATCCAGCTGTTGCGGCGTATACTTCAACCTCTCCATACGCATATGTTAATAATAATCCTATAATTTATATTGATCCCACTGGGGCGTATATAGAAAAAGGAAGTCAAGACGAATGGAAGAAACAAAAAGGATATGTTGAGAAAGAAAGAAACAGGCTTCAATCTAAAGCAGACGGATTAAGCGCAAAAGCTGAGAAAAAAGGGTGGAGTCAGGAAAAGCTGGATAAGAAAATGGGTAATTTGACGGAGAGGGTTTCAAGTTTGAATAGCAGTCTTAGAACTATGGGTACCTTAGAGAGCAGCAGTCAGGGGTATAGTTTGTCTCAAACTGCATTAGGAGAGAATGGAGGGGTTAGCTTAAATACAGAGACCGGCGTTATTGATATCAAGTTTGGAGGCACTGCAAACTTTGTCCATGAAACTACACATGCTGGCCAATTTGAAAATGGAGACTTAGCATTTAGTAGCTCGGGTATGTCGATTGGGCAGGATGTCGATGATGAGATTGCTGCCTACAAAGCTCAATTTGCTTATGATCCATCCTCTGTGTCAGCACTCAAATCCACATCAATAGCAAATTCTTTTAGTTCTATTACACCTAAATGGGTTCAAGGAAATCAGGAACAACCTAGTGGCAATAGGCCATACGCACCAGGAGGAACTTCAAATACAGGAATGTCGCCTGTTAATATCAATTCTGGCAGAGCTGATCTAATACGAGCTTATCCTCTTGCGTTCGGTCAGCTTGTAGGTCTGCCATTAAACTTTACACTTAAATCTGATCCCTCAATTTATAAAAAGTAGTTATGAGATATATTATTATGCTTCTTTTAGGTATTTGTGTGGTTTCTTGTAAGAACCTTGAAGGTGGTATAGAGGGGATGTTTGTAAGAAAAACTAAGAATTACAATTATAGTTTGACTATCAATAATGATAGCACATTTTCATTAATTACTCAGTCGATACATGCTCGTTCAGGGTGTGCGGGCAAGTGGGAGTTAATTAAAGATACTCTTGTATTGAGATGCAATGAAGAATCCTTTCCCGCACAGATTTCAAGTGGTTATATGAACGAGAGAGAAAAACGAATTAGAGTTATTAATAGGAACAAAATAAAATATGAGCGAATCGTAATGAGGAGAATCAAAAGCTAGATTAACTTCGATGCATAACAAATAAGTTGTTCTAGCTAGTATATGATCGTACAGTGTGGAGATTTGTTTGTAGTAATTCCAGGGAAACGGATTAAATATTTATGCTGCGGGTGGAAGATCTTGCAGCATTTTTTGTTTGGCTAAAGGTCCGGTTTCCAAAAACGTTCGCATGGGAGTTCTTCCGTAGCAGTATTTACCGGAGCGCGTGCGTTGGGTATTGTATTCATGAAGCCATACATCCAGATCGGTCTGTAGTTCGTCAAGCGTGTTGTAGATCTTCTTTCTGAACGTAACTGCGTAAAATTCTTCCTGCATGGTTCGATGAAGGCGTTCGCAGATGCCATTAGTCTGCGGTGATTTTGCTTTTGTTTTAGAGTGGTCGTGTCTTCCAGGGCAAGGTATAATTCATATTCGTGATGTTCTCTGGCGCCACAATATTCCGTGCCGCGGTCAGTAAGTATTCGAAGCAGACTGATGCCGTGCTCCTCAAAAAGGGTAATACCCGATCGTTAAGGGTGTCAGCTGCAATAACTGCATTTTTACGATCGTACAGCTTCGCGGTGGCCACTTTGCTGTAAGTGTCAATAAAGGTTTGCTGGTAAATACGCCCTACACCCTTGATGGTTCCGACATAATAGGTGTCCTGCGCTCCCAGATATCCCGGATGATGTGTTTCGATTTCTCCGTAGGCTTGTTTTTCTTCACGTGCTTTTTCCAGGGCTGCAACCTGATCTTCGCTAAGCACCAGGCCTTCGGCGGCAGACTTTGTTTCCAGCGCTTTAAGGCGCTTACGAACCGTTTCCAGATCGTGTCTTAACCATACACACCTGACGCCTGCCGGTGAAACAAAAACACCTTTCTTCTTTAATTCGTTACTAACTCTTACCTGTCCATAGGCCGGCTTCTCAGTGGCCATTTCTACGATCGATTCTTCAACAGACGATTCTATTCGGTTCTTTCGATTTGGTTTACGACGACTGACTTCCTGCAAAGCAGCTTCTCCGCCTTCTTCATATAGCTCCTTATAACGATAAAATGTATCTCTGGAATAGCCGAACAATTTGCATGCCTGGGATACATTCCCGAGTTCTTCGGCCAGCTTTAAAAGACCAACTTTGCCCTTAATTAACTTACTTTGTGTGTTCATGATTTGACTGTTTTGGGATTTAAAATGAGTGTCATTACTTAAATTTAATCCCAAACTGTCAGATCATATCGTAGCTATTTCAGCTTAAAACTTATCGAAATCTTTGTGAAGATGCGCGAGATGCTGTCTGCCCACAAAGACATTCTCTTGAAATTAGAACAGCTAGAAAGAAAACTTTCGGCTCATGATCAGGATTTACACATCATTTTTACTGCTTTGAAAAAACTTCTAAGCACGCCTAAACCTCCTCCCCGGGAACTGATTGGATTTAAACGCAGAGATGAGAAGTAGAATATTGCGCAACCATTATGTGTCCTGGATTTCCATGGTACCGCATTTTGCGATACCATGGATAAATGGCAACCTCAGGCAAAAAAATAAATAACGTTCTGTTTGCAGTGAATAAATCAAAATCTTTTTCTGTAATATCTCCAAACTCGACTTCATCAGACTAAGCAGGAATACGCTCTGCTGCGCAATATGTAGGCAAACAGAGTAGAATATTAAGTGTGTGCAATCAAGGTATCGCAAATTGCGATACCTTGATTCAAGCGCATCCTCGAGCCAACTACAACGAAAAGTTACAGCAGAAGGACCTAAAACCACCACTACCCTATACCTGGGGCCATTAGTTTTGGTGAACGATACGCTGCAGTTTGTTCACCACGAAGAAGGACGGGTTCGTTTTACACCCACCGTTGGTGCTACGCCTGCAAAACTGAGCTACGATTATTTTGTGAAGGATCACCTCGGCAACGTGCGCGTGGTGCTCACGGAAGAAACGCAGACCGACATGTACCCTGCCGCTACCATGGAAACGGCAACGGCCACCACCGAAGAGGCCTTTTACAGCAACCTGCCATCTATACGTGTGAGTGTGCCGAGTGGTTATCCAGCCAATACGCCTCCCGGCAATGCACGCGTGGCAAGGGTGAGCGCCGCATCGGGCTTGCAGAAAATTGGTCCTGCCATTGTGCTGAAAGTTATGGCGGGCGATAAACTGAACCTCACCGTAAACAGCTGGTGGAACAGCGGCAGCACGCCCACACAGGCACCTAACCCCGTGGCGGAACTGGCGGCTGCACTGGCAAGCGGACTGGCAGGTGCTTCGGGAGGAAAAGTAAGCGGTGCAGACCTCACCGCCAGCGGACTACCAACAACGGTTGCAACGTCGTTTCTGAATACGCATTCACCGGTTACTTCGCGACCGCGGGCATATGTAAACTGGATACTGCTGAATGAACAATTCAAATTCGAGAGCACCGGCAGCGGCTACGAGCAGGTGGGCACATCGAACACATACACCACGCATACGCGGACAAATTTAGCCATAACGAAGAGCGGGTATTTGTATATTTATGTGAGCAACATCAGCAACAACATCGATGTGTTCTTTGACAACCTCCAGGTA
>JAFAGE010000318.1 GCA_023423015.1 Bacteroidota bacterium | reverse complement strand
ATGTACGGTTGCAGTCATTCTTTTGAAGCATTAAATAGTCGGCCGTTTTCTTTCATCACCTGCAGGTATTTATCATAACTATCTATGCTTCGCATGGCAGCAACGTTACCGGGCACATATCTGAAAGCATCGTGTTTATGTAAAAATCGTTGAAGAGACGTTTTCCCATCATCGAAATACTGCTTAAGCCAAACACCGGACCGGTGTGAATACCAGGCCAGCACAGGTTCATAGCAGTCACACTCCTCATTGTAAAAGGCGGCTGCCTGGCTATTAATAGGGATGGATTCGAGAAAGTGGCTTATTTCAATGTTATTGATGAAAGGATAATCGCAACCAACCACGAAGAAATCGTGCGTTGGAAAACGCTGAAACGCGCTGAGCAGTCCGCTTATTGGCCCATTATCTGCGAACGTGTTTTCGTCAACAATTACTTCATATCCCAAATCAATATCCGTAGCCTGTTGTGCATTATAGGATATAAACGTGTGCTGGCAAAACTTACTCAGGAGTTGATGTACATAAAAACGTTGTTGGATGCCATGATAATGCAGCCTGCTCTTGTCCACACCCATTCTGCTGCTGTTTCCGCCACAAAGCACCAGGCCATATAGGTTTTTGGTATCCACATCCTAAAGTTACACAGATGCAATCGTACACAAATGATGAATACTACCGTTTAATTCTTAATAAATTCACCATCCGCTTTAATACGTACTTCATCGCTGATCATCGGGGCTGGAAAACCTGAACCCACATTAAAATCGGATCTCTTGATTGAGCCTGTGATCTGAAAACCAGCTGTTTGTTTTTTGCTCTGAGGATTTTCTATAGTGCCATTGTAAGTCAAATCCATTGTCACTTGTTTGGTAATGCCATGAAGCGTTAAATCGCCGGTGAGTTTGTACCTGTGCTCGCCTGATTTTTCCGTCGATGTGCTCTTGAATTCAATCGTAGGGTATTTTTCAACATCAAAAAAGTCAGCGCTCCTCAGGTGTTCGTCTCTTGCATCTACCCTGGTGTCTATAGATGCTGTTTTTGCCGTCAGTTTAAACTTTGCATCGCTGAAGTCCGGCTTTGATGATTCCACCGTTACGTCAAAATCATTAAAGGTGCCTGAAACATCCGCGATACCAAGATGTGTTACCGTGAAGCCCAGTTGCGAGTGTGGGTCGTCGTTTGTCCAAACTGTGTTAATGGTTGAGAATGCCGTGAATGTTACAAATACAGTAATGGCAAATAATATCTTTTTCATAATTGTTCCTGTTTTGAGAGAATTGTTTTTAATAATTTTTAGATGACTAGTTGTGCAGAATTTTCCAGCCTGCCAGCCAGTTATAGTTGTATTTCATTCCAAGCTGTATCAACAGGAGCTGCATATTCTCCAGTGTTCTGCTCACCGGCAGGCCTCCGGAAAGGATAGGATTGAAGCCAACTGCGGTTACCAGTTCCGAAACCGTTTGTACCGCTTCTTCATCATTACCTGCAACGAAGGCATCTACCTGTTTTCCATCGATCACCGGTGTTGAAAAATCAGCTGCGAAAGTGGTGTTGAATGCCTTTACCACTTTTGAATTGGGTAGCAGTTTCTGCAACTCTTCTGCGGCGCTGGTATCCGGAGAGGTTACCATGCCGTTATAAGTTTCGTTTAGAGGATTGGATATAGAAACAACAATCTTCTGATTTGCTACTTCTCTGATTCTATCGGCAACTTCCTTTTCAGCCTGGTAAGGAACAGCTGCAATAATGATGTCTGCTTCCCATGATGCCTGGGTTGAACAATCAACGATCTCAACATCGGCTGACGGATTACTGCTTGTGATATTGTTGTGTACTTCCTGGATTTTCCCTTTGTTATCTGAACAAAGGAGCAGGCGATAGTTGCCTTTCGACAATCCCTTCGCAATGGCGGAACCCATACTGCCTGACGCTCCTATAACTGCAATAGTTTGTTTTGTTCTCATGAATTGTTTTTTTAATCACACAAAACTACCCCGGCAGGGTACCCTTTTGCAATGTGCTAAAGCAAGAAAAACCATTGCGTTTGCGCAATGGAAAGCATTGATAATAATCAATACAGGTCTGCAAAATTGATTTGGGAGAACAGCACTACGCTCACCAAAGCATAAACCACATTGTGTTTACTTTTTATTACTGATGCGATTTCTCACCCTGCTCAACGTTTCGGGTGTAAGGCCCATGTAAGACGCAATCATGTGTTGAGGCACACGGTTAACAATATCGGGATACAGAGCAGTGAAAGTAGCATAACGTTCTTCTAAAGAATGGCTGATGATTGAGGTCAGTCTCCTCTGCATAGCGATATACGCACCGGTGATCTGGATGCGTATCCAGGTTTCGTAGTGTGGTATTGTATTCAGCAGTTCCTCATGTGCCGACTTGCTTATCAGCACCAGTTCCGAATCTTCCAATGCATCGATGTTGTACGTAGCTGGTTCAGTAGTGAGGAAGCTGTAAAGATCAGAAATGATCCAGCCTTCCAGGGCAAACTGGATAATGCGTTCTACCCCTTTTTCATCGATGGAATATGACCGCAGCGAGCCTTTCTCTACAAAAGCAATAGACTTGCATACGTCGCTTTCCTGAAGCAGGTATTGTTTTTTACGAAGCTTCTTTGGGGTAAGATGATCGCTGATCTTACTCAGCTCTTCCCGCGAAAAATCCACCTTCTCTTTTAGCTTCTCAAAAAACAATTCATACATATCCCGTCAGGTTATTTTCTACAAACGTTTTATTGTCGTTATTGAAATTAACCCTTCCTCCGGGAACGGCACGAATAATCTGTTTGCGGTGTACAGGTATGGATCCCTGTTCCAACAAAGCCGCTTGTTGACCTTCAACGAGCGTTTTATCGGGCGGTAACCCTCACCTTTATAATTGGAGTATAGCTGGACCTGGTAGTAAAGCCTGGATAAGGATGTACGTCCAGGAGTTCTATTCGGTACCCGGCTGTGTCGATTATTTTGAAGTAGGGGCGATTATCAACTGTTGAAAGCTGTAACAGATATTGAGCGTTATCCACTTGTAAAGACAGCTTTACATTGGCCATCCCTTCCCAGGAACATACAACACCAGCAGGGCAGCGTGAATCCTGAACAAGGCTATCGTAACAAAGCTTTGTATTGTCGCCTTTAATCCACACATTACTGCATTCCGATAAGTTGACTTCTGTTTCAGCAGTTGTTCGAGACTTTTCACAAGCTAACAGGCCGACCGACAAGATCAACCAAACCAAAATGCGCAGCATAGGAAGTGTTTACAGGTTGATTGAAGATGTGTCTAAAACGTTGCATTGTATACAAATCCTTCAGCTATCCTAAATTATTTCAGTTAAGTAGTTACGCCTTTCAGTATAAAAATGTCTGCAGCGTGGGTTTATGGTCAACACTTTGATTTTAGCTTGCGCAATACGTATTTTTTCTCCCTCCTTCTTAACTCTTTATTCTTAGCAAGGTTGTGAATTTTGTCTTTCAAAATTATACGCAACCAGTAGTCTGCAGGAATATTATTATTGGAATGAAGCTCTAGCCTGATTATAAGGCTCTCGTTGGGTTCTCGGGTATTATTAATGAGCTGACTTACCATCGTTTTATGGATACTAATTTCTTCG
This sequence comes from Bacteroidota bacterium, assembly GCA_023423015.1. Lineage (GTDB taxonomy): Bacteria > Bacteroidota > Bacteroidia > Chitinophagales > Chitinophagaceae > Flavitalea. The sequence goes on along the minus strand of JAFAGE010000318.1, from coordinate 7,514 downwards.
GCAAATTCATTACTTTTCTTATTAAGAATATGGAGGTAGGATCTAAGAAAGTAGCCGAATCGCTTAGGTTGATATTCTCCGCTATTTATATATTCTTCCAGTTGAAATTTAAGCTGCATAAGTCTTCCTGTGAGAATTTCCTCAGGCTTTGTTTGCGCCCGCAGTTTCCGTCGTGCTTCTGATAATTGTTTACGAGATTCCTCTTCCTGCTTCCTGGTCAACTGAACCGGTAGTACATACGACTTTACAATTTCATCCGCGTCAATCTCTCTCAATATCTTCTTAGTACTCATGGTATATATCGATTTATAAGAGCGTATAAAGATTTCGATTCCAGAAACAATTGATAGCCGCAATCTTCCATTCCATATTCTGCAATATAGTGGGCTCTCAATACTGTTTTGGGAACAAGGGATACACATGCTCTCCAGGAATATCTGGAAATAGCTATCCTTCCGGCAAATGCTATTAGATTACCAGCTATGTGATCATATTCTTTAAGCTTCTTCCCCTTTTCTCCTTTTAAAATCACATTTTCTCGTGCCACGGCCAATAATTTAATTTCCACTCTACATTCGTCCGGATAATCAACCAAAGACATTACTCCCTTTATGTCCGCATCGCCAACAAGCCTAAGTTTATAAAGATCCGTGCCGGTTAGTTGGTTCCACCGAAAGCTATAACGTTTTGGAGTGAGCCTCTTCATATCCTCGGGTGCTACAGATTCGATAGTTGCCCACAACCATACGCCCGAGGCGACATGAAAAATCTTCATTAACAAAGATATAATGTTTACAAATATTGTAAACATCTTATGGAAAGTATTTGTGCCCTGCCCTGAGAGGTATTTTCCTTAAAAATACTCACCAAAACCACATCCTGATCCCTTAAAAAATCAATTATTCTTTTCTATCTGCAGGTTCAAATAGGAGGTTTGTCTCCGAAGAAGCTTTCCGGAATAAGTTATGCCTTTCTACGCCTATTGCAGCCACTAAATATGCATTCTGGAAATAATCACATTGTATTCTACAACTTCTCATACCACTCAATCACATCATCAGCTACCTTTTCCCAACCGGGTTCGCCGCATATGTAGTGACTTTTATCGTCGTATACCTTTACGCTTACCTGGCTTTCCGGATCTCTGTACTTGCCGGCAATCTCCTTTGTAAGTGCACCAGGAAAGATATGGTCTTTGCCTCCACCAATAAACAGAAGGGGTACATGCTTCTTTTTGAAATCGATGTTTGAATAAGAATTCAAAACCAACTGGCGACTTACATTATAACTCTCCGGTACCGCAAATGCTTCGAATGCCGCTTCCTTCTCACCATCGTGGAGCGTGTTAAAAAACGCGTAGTTGTACCAGGCGCGGCTGCCCATGAAATATTTTTTGGTGCTGAAAAATCCAAATGCAGGTAGCACCGTTTTGAGTGTTTGATATGGCGGAAATACATTCTTCGGTGGTGCGCCGTCGATGCTTACCGCCGCAGATGCTTTTCCCAACTCCGCCAGTTTCAGCGTGGCCATTCCTCCCATAGAGTGACCAACAACCAATGGTTTTTCTGGCAGGCTATCGATAAGCTCTGCGATGTGCTCCACAACATCAATAAATCCGGTTCTCACCAGGTCTGGATGAACCTTTTCTCTCAGTTGCGCAGGGCTTCCATCGTGCCCGGGATTTGACGGCGTGTAAACTTTATAACCTCTTTGTTCAAAGCGACTTTTCCAATTACTCCAACTCAGGTTGTTCACAAAATTTCCGTGAACTAGTACTACGGTTTTTGACTTTCCCATGTTTATACGATTGTTTTTAAGTGAGCAAACGAAAGGGTCGGCAATGTCGTCAGTCGACAAACGCGCAATAATTCATTCGCCATTCAGCAATGGGTCGGCAACTGGCAAATGGCAATGATTCATTCACCTGGCAAGAGTCGGAAAGAAGTTGATTAAAGGGGAGTGGATGATATCGTTAAAGGTATAGCTTTCCACAATTAAAAAATCTGGCTAAATTCATTCTATGTGCGTGGTATCCGACAAGCTTAAATTATGCTCTTGTGCCGCCAATCAAGAGGCATAAAAGCACTAAGGAATAACTCCTTAAATAACATACTCCTAAATGAAAGAAATACTAATCCTCGGATTGACGGCCGGTTTACTTTTTGTTCTGTTCCTCATCATACTTATAGCCGGCATCGTTAAACGCAGCAAACGGTTGGCGATCATTTCCATAGTGATTCTCCTGTTCTCGATTGGCGTCAGCGGGTGGACCGCCTATCGTGCTGTGACCAAATCGTACAACAAAGTGACTGCACTGCTTGAACCACGAACAGGTGAAGAAATCTATAATGCACTGTTCGGTAAACCTCAGGCAGAATGCGTCGAAGTGTTGCATCACCAGGATCAAACAATTCCAAAAATCGACATTGCCATTCGGCTTCATTTTAAAACCTGTCCCGAAGAACTCGAACGCATTCTACAACTCCGCGATTTTCAATACGAAAAACTCTCAGCAAAATCGTGGGATTTCGAACCTTCAAATTCAAATCCCGAATGGTTCAGGCCAGCATCGTTGGGCGACAGCATCCTCGTTTTTAAATACGACAAAGACCAATTCGGCAACGGACAAACCATCTACGCTTCAACAGATAGCACTGAGGCGTATTGTTTGGATGTGTGGGATTAGATATTCAACATGTCGGCATCACCCACATAACAAACCTTTAACAGTCGCATACACGCATGTGTTATACATTTAGACGATGCCGTTTCTGTTCATGCTGCTTATTGCCGTCTTCGTGCCTTTTGCCGCGTTGGCCCAGGGTTCCGACATCATCAGTGTACAGAAGAAGAATGGTAAAATCATCAGGAATTTCGGCACCGGTTCCCCAATCGCTCTATTAACCCGCAATGGCGAACAGATTTCGGGCGTGATTAAAGATATCCGCGACGACAGCTTATTTGTTTATGTGTACGACGTAAGGCAGTTTGTAGATATCTCAGGCTTGCCTTTTATCGATACGCTCCAGACCTATACAGAGAAATTATATTACGGCGACGTTAAGCGAATACAGATCTATCGCCATCGCGGCTATGCCCGCGGTTTACTTAGCACCTTTCTTAAGGTTGGAGGCGTTGGCTACCTCGTGTTGAATGTGGTGAATGGGCTGTACCAGCACCAGGATTTTGATGATCCCCGCTTTGTGACTACGCTATCCCTATCCGCAGCTGCAGCTGCATCCGGTTGGGCAATTTCAAAGTTTTACAAGGCAAACCAATACAGCCGCAAAAGACATAGGATTGTTTATGTGGAGCTTCGTAGATAATCTGCAGGCCGGGCCTGATTTCCAATAATTTTTCTACCTTCAACTTACCATCCGCACCAGCAAGCGCATAAATGGCGGCCGACCTGCACAATACCGATTTTGATTTTTATCGCGCTCACTACCTGCATTGATATTGAAGAGGAGTTCATTTCACTACCCAGGCTGCGTACCCGCGTACCGTTTTGAATCTGTGTACCCAACGCACAGAACCAAACAACAAAACGAATTCACCATGACTCCCAAAGACCCCATGCCGGCGGATCAACCAACCGGTAGACTATCTGATCCAACAACTCAGCATGGTCCTTCTATGTATCCCACATATGTGCGCACAATGATCATCGGCATAATATTGCTGATTGCGCTCATTCATTTTGGTTTTTACCGAACCTATGTGAGTCATTTCCCCTCGTTCACAGCCAAAGAAGTTGAGGGATACGGACCCGTAAGTTTTAATGCGGTGAAACATATTCACGGGATGATTATGATGGCCTGGGTGCTTATGTTGCTCTTGCAACCTATACTTATCCGTGCAAAGAAAATGACAGCGCACAAGTGGGTTGGTCGCGCCAGTTATGTGCTTGCACCACTGGTATTGTTTTCAATCTACATTATCAACCGTCATGCTTATAATGGCGTGCATGCCGCACTGGGCGAAACACAAGCAAGGGCTTTATTGTCGTTAGTATTTCCGGCATTTGTCTTTTTTGCGATACTCTATTCATTAGCCATCATCTATCGTCACAAACCATACCTGCACATGCGTTTTATGGCGAGTACAGCTTTCCTTTTCATACCACCGGCGATGGACCGGGCATTGCTTGCATATTGGCAACTACCAGGATACGACATTGGCAGCATCATCGAACTTTCAATTATTGGAGTAGTCATTATTGGCGATTCTTTGCTAACGAAACGCCTGAGCCCCTTCATACTTGTATTCGGTTTCGAACTTCTGCACAAAATATGCTGGCACTCCCGCGAGAGCGATTGGTGGCAGGCCATAGCGGGTGTCATTTCGAAGATATTCTAGACGTACTAAACTGTACACTCAGGGTATTTTCGAATGTCGATAATTCAATTACTTGTAATCGCGGCATTAATTTCAAAAAAACAAAGGCAGAAGCTTTAAGCTTCTGCCTTCTGATGTTATTTACAAATCCATGTAGATTTCTGCAGCACATTGTCGCCGTATGTGTACGACAACAGGTTGTTTCCTCCATACCTGTGGTTTTTATACACCTGCGACTGCACCGACAACGATGAAGTGTTGTAAGGGTAAAACTTAACTTCCACAAAATTTCTCTCTCCTCCATATCCGCTACCATCCAGGCCACCGAATCCGATCCAGTTCATAACCTCGCATAGATTGTATTCCATGCTGATCCAGTTTTGTGTTGGCTGATAAAATCTTTGCCTCTCCGGCTCAAAGTAGTAAGATGGGTTATACTTAAAAGTAATCGTCTTTCTCAACCCCCACGATTTAGGCATAGCTCGTTGTGTTACATTGTGCGATGTTATGGTGATGCTTGAAAGATTGCCATCAGGATATTTGGCAGTCGCTTCAAAGTAATTGTCGGGCTCGTCGCTGCCAGCCAATACCTCAATGAACAAAGTACCTTCTTCCCATGTACTATAGCTATTGCGCTTCATGCGCAGCGCAAGCTTTCCTTCGAGGTTATTTCGTACTTCGTACACTTTGTTGTAAGCGGTTCCATCCATTGTTCCTCCATAGTCGTTGTAAGGTTGTGTACCGAAGGAAAATGTTAGATCGATGTTCTTCTTAAGAATAGATTTCTTAATTGCGGCACCTGTAGACGACTTTGAATATTCCCACAACTGTTTTGTTCCTTTAAGCTGGGCCTTGTTGGAGAAGTAGGTAAATGTTCCGATCACTTCCCAGGCTTGCTGTTTGAAAGCAGAATGATTAGGATTTGCACGGGAAATCATGTTGATCGTTTTGATCTTTCCGCTCGCATATTGCGTTTTTGTAAACTTGAATGGCGGAAATTTGCCGGCCACAGTTGCATAATTTGTGCTGAATGCAGTAGCATGACAAGGATCGGTTACGATAGCTCCTTCGGACGAAATGGTTTCAGCATTGATAGATTCAGGAGCCTTGATGTCTTTTTTGCAAGACGATAATAACAGTAATGCTGCGCTGAACGTAGCTAGTACTTTTCTCACGGTGTAAAGTTTGAATGGTGAATGATGATAATGCCCAGGCTTCAGCTGTATTGGATAAGGCAAAACCCAATTCGTTAAGTCAATAAAGAAGTTGCTTATACAATTCTAGACTTGTATAAGAATGCATCTGAAACGAATAACAAATGGTCCGGTACTTCGGAAGGAAATAGAATGTGGTGTGTTGATAGGATGGTGAAGTAATTTACAGTAATTGGAATATCAAAAATTAAAATTCTATTAATTCAATACTTCTTTGATAAACATCAACTGAACATACCCAAAAAGAACATCGACGTTTAAACATTCTCCGATCCAAGCTTTAACAAATCATCTACCGATCGCAATCCTCCAACCTTTAGCTTTATACAAAACATCCATTTGCAAGTAGCCGACCTGAAAATCGAAGAAGATATCGTTCCATTCTTTGACAACTACCTCAATATTTATGGTAAGACTGCGTTAAGTCAAATTTTCAGTTACGTACCTGAATCGGAACAGGAGGTTTTGGATACGCAGGCGATAGTGAAAACATTGATTCAATTTGAGCATGCTCTCTCCTCTCTGCCTAATTACAACCAGGACCTTGCTGAAGTGTATTCATTTACCAATCAGCTATCCAATAATACAGGACTTCTCAATGAGTCCAACATTAGGCTTCGCCTAAAACATACAATTAATAGGTCGGTACGTGATAGCTTCCGCAGTAAGGTATTACAATGGGGTTTCCTCATAGATAAGTTGTACCAAAATTGTTTCAAGCTGATTAAACCTGAACTGTTCCCCGACATTTATAGATCCAGATTCCTGCAAATAAATAACGTTATTCTTGCCTTTCGACCATATTTCACAAACAACGACATTTTCTCATCTGCAAAAGGAACTTCAAACTATATAGACATATTGAAGAAGTTGCTTGTGATTGCCAATGATGGGACTTTCACAAAATTTTGGTCGAGCCTCTTCCAATTCTATGCCTATGCTTCAATTGCGGGCACGACCAGGTCGCGCAAATTTCAGTTTGCAGAAATGTCGAACCAGGAGCTCTTGCTTAAGCATTTCTATCATCCCCTGCTTCGGCACCCGGTTAGAAATGATCTTGTCTTGAATAAAAGATTATTGTTGCTCACTGGTCCAAATATGTCAGGCAAGTCTACCTTACTGAAATCACTTTCGCTTTGTGTATTCCTTTCGCGTATTGGGATTGCTGTTCCGGCTGCATCGTGCCGCATTCCATGGTATGATGAAATATACGTTCACATCAATAAAAAGGATAGCCTGGTTAAAGGAGTGAGCCATTTCATGGACGAAATCAATTTGCTGAAAACTGCGGTGGAAAACGCAGCAAATGGCAAAAAGGTGTTTGCTGTGTTTGATGAAATATTCTCTGGCACAAATATCGACGACGCGCATTCTCTTCTCGAAACAACCATCCGCGGCGTGCAGAAGTTCCAGGATTCGTGCTTTATTTTTTCCACGCATTTGGATTGTTCTTCAATGGCTGCATTGAACGACGGTCACTCCGCAGCTGTATTTCACCTCGATGCCAATATCAGCAACGGTCATCCCACTTTCCACTATAAGTTGAAAGAAGGTTTTTCGGATCAACGGCTCGGCAAACTCATCTTCGAACAAAGCGGATTGAGTACGCTTCTTTCAGGTAAATAAGAGCCGATGATCGATTGAATGCACAATTAATTCTTATTGCCCATAAATTTTCCACCATCATTGAGAATGTGAGAATTCTCTTCTGTTTTCCAGCATAAATCTTTTTGCTTTTTCTGCAATGTGTAATGCAGAGTCCTTCCATAACAACGGACGCTTTCTTCAATGCTATTTCAATAGCTCTCTCGTACCTGTCAACCGCTAACCATACGGTCATCTTACGTGTATCCTCCGAAAACTACCGAACCATAACCGTACAAATAGCGAACGAATAGCGAAGGAACAGCGAAGGATTGGGCCGGAAGAAGCCTGTTACTTAGGGCGGAGGATGGAGGGCGG